>JACCVA010000116.1 GCA_013698435.1 Nocardioidaceae bacterium
CCGGCCGCGACCTGGCAGGTTTCGTGGTACGAGTCGTCGCGGCTGCCGTACCCGCGGCGGCTGCGGCCTGGCTCGCCGTCATCGGAGGGAGAGAGCTGGGACTCGACGTGGCCAGCAAGCGTGACTCGCTTGTGATGCTCGCCGTCGGGGGCCTGGTGGGACTGACGGCGTACGTGGTGCTGGCGAAGCTGCTGCGGATCAGCGAGATCGGCCGCATCGTCAGACTCGTCGGGTCTCGTGGCAAGCGCGCGTGAGCCCAGCCCAGCGCCTAGTGTCGGGCGGTCGGAAGTCCTTTGATGCTTCGCCGTGCTCCAGGTGGATGCATCGCAAGGCGGAGGAGGAGGGCCATGGCGGTGTTCCATGGCCGACGACTTCAACGCAGAGGCGCCGCCTGGGGCGCGGCAAGCGCAAAGAGACTTTCGACGCGCGGCACTAGGATGAAACCCTGAAAAGACATCCTTCCTGCACAACGCAGGTCAACGACGAGACGAGGCGGGAGGGCCTGTGGGATCGCACCTGGTCGAGCCCGGTGCCGTGCTTGCCAACCGTTACGTGGTCGAGGACCTGCTCGCCGAGGAAGGTGAGTCGAACTCCTGGCGCGCCCACGACAATATCCTTGCGCGCTCAGTTGTGCTCCAGATCTTGCCGTCGTCGTCGACGCTCGCCGCCGATCTCGTCGATGCGGCCAAGCACGCCTCGCGCGTCGTCGACCCGCGGCTGCTGCAGGTGCTGGATGCCGTGGACGACGGCGAGCTGACGTATGTCGTGCGCGAGTGGGCCACCGGGCAGTCCCTCGACGTCGTGCTCTCCGAGGGGCCGCTGCCCGCCCGGCGCGCCGCTTGGCTGGTGCGCGAGGTCGCCGCGGCGACCGCGAATGCGCACGCAATGGGGCTGGCTCACTGCCGTCTCGCCCCCGACACGGTGGTCGTCACCAAGTCCAGCGGAGTCAAGGTGGTCGGTCTGGGCACGTTCGCGGTTCTTCAGGACGAGACCAGCGGTGACGGCATGCGGCAAGACGCCCAGGACCTCGGCCGGCTACTCTACGCCTGCCTGACAGCCCGGTGGCCCGGCGACGCCTTCGGGGAACTGCCGGCCGCGCCCACCGAGCACGGCCGGCCGCTTCGGCCGCGGCAGGTGCGCGCCGGCGTGCCCCGTCCGCTCGACGCCATCTGTGACCGCGTGCTGAGCGAGAGCTCACGGTACGGCCCCCCGCTGACCACGGTTGCAGAGATCGAGGAAGCACTCAGCGAGGCCCTCGCTCACGAGCGCGTCGGCACCGCATCGACGCCGACCGACATGGGTTCGTCGGCCGCGCAGGCGGCCCGAACCAGCTTCGACCCTCCACCGGCTCTCCTCCCGCGAGACGACGACCCTCCCACCGGAGAGCTGCCGCGCTCCGTCTCGATGGAGACCGGACGGCGGTCCGGACCGCTGCGGCGCACGCTCATGGTCGTCGTGGCGGCGGTGCTCGTCGCAGGTGTGTTGCTGCTCGCGTACCTCGTCGGACAGCAGGCGACGGACCAGACGTCCGCGAGTGAGGCCACGCCCACTCCCAGCATCTCGCAGACGCCACCGCCACCCCAGCGTCTCCAGATCGACTCGGCAGTCTCGTTCGACCCACCACCGGGCACCGGCGACGAGAACCCCGACGAGGTCCCCTTTGCCACGGATGGCGACCCGAGCACTGCCTGGGAGACCCTGAGCTACGAGTCGAACCCCGAGCTCGGGGGCCTCAAACCCGGCGTCGGGCTGCTGTTCGACCTCGGCAGCGTCCAGAAGGTGAGGCGAGTCGCCCTGGGGCTGCCCAGCGCGGGCACCGACCTGGAGATCCGGACCGCACCAGCCGACGCGACGGACGTCCCTCCTCCGACCGCCGCCGCCTACGACGTTCAGGAGGCTCTCACCGCCGCCAAGGGGCCGAGCAGCGTCACCCTCGGCCAATCGACCCGCACCAGGTTCGTGCTCGTCTGGCTCACGAAGCTTCCACCCGAGCCCGGTGGCCTCACCTACCGCGGCTCACTGGCCGAAGTCCGGATCTTGGGGTGAGCACGGCGGCGGGGGCCGACGACGCTGAACTGCTTGCTGCGCACGTCGCGGGAGACTCCGACGCCTTCAACGAGCTCGTCCGTCGCCACCGTGACCGGTTGTGGGCGGTCGCGCTGCGGACGACCTGCGACCCGGAGGAGGCGGCCGACGCACTCCAGGACGCGCTGGTCTCGGCGTTCAGGCGCGCTGAGACGTTTCGCGGGGACGCCCAGGTGACCACCTGGCTCCACCGCATCGTCGTCAACGCCTGTCTCGACAGGCTACGGCGCCGCGGTGCACGACCCACCGACCCGCTTCCCGAGGACGAGGATCGTGCGGCGGTGCTGGCGGTGGCCGACGCGAGCGACTCGGTGGCCGAGGCCGGGGAGCGTCGCGTCGACGTGCTGGCGGCGCTGCGGCAGATCAGCGCTGAGCAACGGGCCGCAATCGCGCTGGTCGACATGGAGGGGTACTCCGTCGACGAGGCAGCCCGCATCCTCGACTGTGCCCCCGGGACCGTGAAGAGCCGATGCTCGCGTGGGCGCCGAGAGCTCGCCGCGTTGCTCGAGCAGTACCGTCCCGACAGCGTGGCTGACCGGGCAGCACCGGCCGTGTCTCATTTTGGTCACGGGACCGGGAACCCCGCCTCCGCATCGCACGTCCAACCTCCGTCGGTCCTTGCCGATGATCGACCCCCCAACCCACCGACCACCCGGCACGGAGGCGCCTCCTCATGAACGGCCCCGAGCACCCGCACGTCGACGCGCTGGCAGACCATCACGCAGGGCTGCTGGCGGGCGACGAACAAGCGCCGGTGCAGCAGCACCTCGCCGGATGTGCGGACTGTCGGCGGGTCATCACACAGCTGGACGGGGTGTCTCGCCTGCTCACCACGGAGGGACAGCGACCCGTCACGATGCCCACGTGGGTTGCCGGCCGGCTCGAGCGCGCCCTGGCTGAGGAAGCGGCGCAGCGGACCAGCCGCGGTGCACCACAGGGCCACGAACAGCGACGCGCCGTCATTTCGCTCGCCTCCCGGCGCACTCCGGGAGAAACCTCCGACCGCCGCCGGCTCTGGCCGCTGCTGGCCGCGGCCGCCGCGGCCGTGGTCGTCTCCGCGGTAGGCATAGAGGTGATGCAGGGGCAGGGCCAGAGCGCTGACACCGCCGCCAGTGGCGGTGGCGGCGCCGAGGACGCAGTGCGGGAAGGAGGAGCGGCGGCCGCTCCCGAAAAGGGCGAAGCCCCAACGGAGGGCAACCTCAGCTCCGAGATCCCGTCTTTTCGCGGGACGAGTCCTGCCTCGGTGGCCGCGCTGACCGCGCTGGCGCGCGACCTGGCGGACGGCAGCTCTCAGCCGGCTCTGTCCGTGGTCGGCGTGTGTGTCACCACGACCGCGGACGACTTTGCAGCAGACACCGGGCCGGTGTCGCTCATCCGGTGGCAGGGCAAGCCCGCCATCCTGGAGGTCGACGTCGCTCGGCACCGGCTCGTCGTTCTCGACTGCTTGACGCCCGGTCGGCGACTCTTCACGACCACGTACTGACGCACCCGTGCTGAGGGAATGATTCCCGCCTAGGATCGGTTGCCGACAGTGCCGGTCTCTCATCTCAACGAGAGACCGCAGTCCGTCCCATCGAAGTGAGGCACCAGTGTCCGGCGTTCGCGACGTCATCATCATCGGGTCGGGTCCGGCCGGCTACACGGCCGCGATCTACGCCGCTCGGGCCAACCTGCACCCGCTGGTGTTCGAAGGGTCGGTGACAGCGGGTGGCGCACTCATGAACACCACCGACGTCGAGAACTTTCCCGGCTTCCCTGACGGCATCATGGGCCCGGCGCTGATGGACGACCTGCGCAAGCAGGCCGAGAAGTTCGGTGCCGAGCTGGTGCCCGACGACGTCACCGACGTCGACCTCACTGGGGAGACCAAGATCGTCCGTGACTCGGCCGGGAACTCGTTCGAGGCCCGGTCCGTGATCTTGGCGATGGGCTCGGGTTACCGCAAGCTCGGCCTCGAGGGAGAGGACCGGTTGTCCGGACACGGCGTCAGCTGGTGCGCCACCTGCGACGGGTTCTTCTTCCGCGACCAGCACGTCGCAGTCGTCGGTGGCGGCGACTCTGCCGTCGAGGAAGCCACCTTCCTCACCCGCTTCGCCCCCAAGGTGACGCTGATCCACCGGCGCGACGAGCTGCGCGCCAGCAAGATCATGGTCGAGCGGGCGTACGCCAACGACAAGCTCGAGTTCGCCTGGAACAGCGAGGTCGCCGAGGTTGTCGGCGAGCACAAGCTCGAGGGCGTGCTGCTGCGAGACACCCAGACGGGTCAGACGCGCACCCTCGACGCGACCGGCCTGTTCGTGGCGATCGGTCACGACCCTCGCTCCGTGCTGGTCCGAGGCCAGGTCGAGCTCGACGACCAGGGGTACGTGCTGGTCGACGGTGGCAGCACTGCCACGAACCTGACCGGCGTCTTCGCTTGCGGTGACCTCGTCGACCACGTCTACCGCCAAGCCGTCACCGCCGCCGGCACCGGCTGTGCCGCCTCGCTCGACGCGGAGCGCTACCTGGCGTCGCTGTCGGACCACTGACCTAACCTGAAGACCTAACCTACGCGACCTCCACAGGAGTACTGATGAGCAACCTTCCCGCCGTTACCGACGACAACTTCGCCAGCACCGTGCTCGAGGCCGACAAGCCGGTCCTGGTCGACTTCTGGGCCGAGTGGTGCGGTCCGTGCCGCCAGGTCGGGCCGGTTCTCGACGAGATCGCGGGCGAGCACGGCGACAAGATGAACTTCGTCAAGATGAACGTCGACGAGAACCCCGTCACGCCGGCCGGCTACCGGGTCACCGGTATCCCCGCGCTCAACGTCTACAAGGGCGGCGAGCTTGTCAAGCAGATCGTCGGCGCCCAGCCGAAGGCCGCGCTGCTCAAGCAGCTCGAGGAGTTCATCGGCACCCCGGCGGCCTAGCGCTCCTAGTGTCGTAGGTTGGAAGTCGCTTGCTGCTTTGCCGTGCTCCGGGTGGATGCATGGCAAGGCGGAGGAGGAGGGCCGTAGCGGTGTGCTATGGCCGACGACTTCAACGCAGTGAGGCGCCGCCTGGGCGCGGCAAGCGCGAAGACCGAGGCTCAGCTGACTTCGGTGTCGCGAGGGTTGAGGCCGACGGGTCGGCCGCGCGCCTTGTCCGGCCGAATCGCTTCGATCCACTTCTCCACCGCGACCTCGACTTCGTCCCGCCAGGTCAGCACGCTGCGCAGGTCGAGCCGCAGCCGCGGATAGCGCGGGTGCGGCTGCACGGTCTTGAAGCCGACGGCGGTAAGGAAGCGCGCCGGCACGACGCACGACAGCTCGTGGCCCTGCGCGTCGCCGATCGCCTCGATCGCGTGCACGCCGCGCCGCCGCATCAGGTCCTTCACCACCGACTGCACCAGCACCCGGCCCAGGCCGGACGTAGCGTGCTGGGGCAGCACCCGTGCCGTCATCAGCAGCACGGCGTCGCTGCTGGTTTGCGCCGCGGCGGGGCTGGCCGCCAATGCGACGTACTCCGGCGGCGCGTACAGCGCGAACGCCGCGAGCTCGCCGTCGACGTACAACAGGCGCCCGCAGCTGCCCCAGTCGAGAAGCACGGCCGACAACCAGTCGTCCTTCGCCCCGGCATCGGCATTTCGGTGCCCGGCCTCCCAGAACACGCAGGAGCGGCAGGGCGGCGGCAGGTCGCCGACGTTGTCGCCGGTGAGCGAGACGATCCGGCGTCCCATCGTCAGCTCTCCCGTCGGTGCTGATCGGGGTACGCACGCTTCGGTTCGGGACCAGCCACCGGCGACCGCAGCGATCCGACGTACGTCGACGGCGGACGACGGCGCAGCAGCGAGCCGACAAAGCCGCTGAGCGCACCGATACCCAGACCACCGGCCACGCCCGCCACCGCTCTCGCACGCCCTGAGCGGCGCCGGGGGAACTGCCTCATGCCCCCACTGTCTCCTCGACACGTCCCTAAGACAACACCTGAGACGACATTGGCCGGCGGCGCCAGCCAGAATGGCTCCTATGGACGACCCGACATCCCCGGAGCGCGCCCATCCGACTGTCCGCACCACGCGCCAGACCCGGCTCGACACCTACGTCGACCGCTACGCCACCCGGACGCAGCGGATGAAGGCGTCGGAGATCCGTGCGCTGTTCGCCGTCGCGAGCCGACCGGAGGTGGTCTCGCTGGCCGGGGGCATGCCGAACATCTCCGGGCTTCCGCTCGATGCCGTGGCCGAGACTCTCGCAGAGCTGGTCATGGATCACGGCACCCGCGCCATGCAGTACAGCTCCGGGCAGGGCGACCCTGGGTTGCGCGAGCAGATCTGCGCGGTGATGGCCCCTGAAGGTGTTGTGGCACACCCCGACGACGTGGTCGTCACCGTCGGCAGCCAGCAGGGGCTTGATCTCGTGACCCGCGTCTTCTGCGACCCGGGCGACGTGGTGCTGTGTGAGGCGCCCAGCTACGTGGGAGCGCTCGGGGTGTTCAGCGCCTACGAGTGCGAGGTCGTGCATGTCGCGATGGACGACCAGGGCCTGCAGCCGGAGGCGCTGCGGCGAACGATCGCCGCCGTCCGCGCCGCCGGCAAGCGTGTCAAGTTCCTCTACACGATCCCCAACTTCCACAACCCGGCCGGCGTCACCCTTGCCGCGGAGCGACGCACCCAGGTGCTCGACGTCTGCACCAGCGCCGACGTCTTGGTGGTCGAGGACAACCCTTACGGTCTTCTCGGCTTCGACACCGACCCGATCCGCGCACTACGTGCCGACGACGCCGAGCGGGTGGTCTACCTCGGCTCGTTCTCCAAGACGTTCGCGCCGGGCTTCCGGGTCGGCTGGGTGGTGGCCCCGCACGCCGTCCGCGAGAAGCTGGTCCTGGCGCAGGAGTCGGCCACCTTGTGCCCGCCGACCTTCAGCCAGCTAGCGATCAGCGCCTACCTGACACACCATGACTGGCAGGGCCAGATCAAGCACTTCACGACGATGTACCGCGAGCGTCGCGATGCCATGCTCACCGCCCTCGACGAGCACTTCCCGGCGACCGCGTCCTGGACCCGGCCCGCAGGCGGGTTCTACGTTTGGGTGAGGCTGCCACCGGGCCTCGACGCCAGTGCGATGCTGCCGCGTGCGGTGACCGCGCGGGTCGCATACGTCCCCGGGACGGCGTTCTACGCCGACGGCACCGGCACCACCGCGATGCGGCTGAGCTACTGCTACCCCAGCCCGGAGCGCATCCGCGAGGGGGTGCGCCGCCTCGCCGGCGTGATGGCAACCGATCTGCAGCTGCGGGAGATGTTCGGCGCCACCGACGCCGGCGTACCCAGCCGTGGCTACTCGAGCCCGCACACCGACCTGACCTGAGCCCTGGGAGGCTGTGACCGTGACACAACGTGTGGTCGTCCTGGCCGGTGGGCTGTCGCACGAGCGTGATGTGTCGCTGCGCTCAGGGCGCCGGGTCGCGGAAGCGATGACCGCAGTCGGCGTCGAGGCGACCGTGCGCGATCTCGACTCCGGGCTGATGCCGTGGCTGCGCCGCGAGCGACCGGATTGCGTCGTGCCGCTGCTCCACGGCGAGGTGGGCGAGGACGGCGCGCTGCGTGAGATCTTGGAGCTGGCAGGGACGCCGTACGTCGGCTCCACGCCGGCCGCGGCCCGGCTCGCGTTCGACAAGCCCATCGCCAAGCAGGTCGTGAGCAAGGCCGGCATCCGCACCCCCGCCTCCGTAACGTTGCCGGCCGACACGTTCCGCGAGGTCGGCGCCGCCGCGGTCATGTCCGCGCTGGTCGAGCGGTTGGGCCTGCCGCTGTTCGTCAAACCCGCCCAAGGCGGCTCCGCGCTCGGTTGCACCGCAGTCCACGCCGCCGACGCGCTGCCCGCGGCGATGGTGTCCTGCTTCGCCTACGGTCCGGTCGCCCTCGTCGAGCAGATGGTCGCCGGGGTGGAGCTGAGCGTCCCCGTGGTGGGGTCGACCGACAGCGCCGAGGCGTTGCCCGCCGTGGAGATCAGACCCGACGGGGGCGTCTACGACTACACCGCGCGCTACACGGCCGGTGCGACCGAGTTCGTCGTACCTGCCGACGTCTCGGAGCTCGTCGCGCTGAAGTGCGCGCAGGTGGCCTTGACCTCCCATCAGGCGCTGGGCCTGCGCGACCTCTCCCGCACCGACCTGATCGTCGACGCCGACGACGAGGTCTGGTTCCTCGAGGTCAACGTCGCACCAGGGATGACTGAGACGTCGCTGGTGCCGTTGTCGGTCGAAGCCGCGGGTCTCGACCTCGGAGAGCTGATGGCCGGGCTCGCCGCTGAGGCGAGCAGCCGGGGGCCACGGGCCTAGTGCGGTGACACGTCACTAAGCGGCCGGGGGGCCGCCGACGACGGTGTCGCTGCCGGCCGGGTCGACCGGGAACGGCGGCGAGCCGGCGGGTGCGGGTGTCTCGACCCCAGAACCGGCGCTCACCCCATCGTCACCCGGGTTCGGCGCCGGCGCGGGCGCCATACCCGGCCCGGGGCGGCGGAGCACCACCGTGAGGTAAGCGGCCGCCGCCAAGATCACCGCCACACAGATCCAAAACATCTCCCGGAAGCTGATCACGCTCACCAGCAGCGCCCCCACCGCGATCGACGTGGCCTGCGGTGTGCCGAGCACGACGTCCGTGGCCGCCGAGACCCGTCCCATCAGGCGCTGGGGGGTGCGGATCTGCAGCAGCGTGTTGAACGCGACGATGAAGACAGGCAGCGCGTAACCCACCACCACGACACCGACGAAGACCCCGGCCAAGATGGGTGCGACTGCACAGATGGCCAGGCCGACGGCGAGAACAACCAGGCTGAACGCGATGGCCGAGGTCTCACCGAGGCGTCGGATCACCCGCGACGACGTGACTCCGCCAGCGATGGCGCCGATGCCCTGGACCGACACGACGACCCCGACGTAGCTGGCCGGCTTCCCGAATGCGTCGACCATGGCGAAGACAGCAGACTCCATGAACCCGATGACGAGCAGAGACAGCCCGGTGGCAAGGAGCGTGTGCGTCAGCACCCGGTCGCTGCTGATGTGTCGCACGCCCGCCAGGAACTCATCGCGCCAGTGGCCCTCCTCACGCACCGGCTGGTCTTCGCGCACCGACAGGCAGCCGATGACGACCGCCGCCACCACGAAGCTTGCGGCATCGATGGCCGCTACGCTGGCCCCTCCCAGCAGGGTGAACAGTCCTGCTCCCGCCAGCGGCCCGACGAGACGAAGCGCCTCCTTGGTGGTGGACAGGCTCGCGTTGGCGTCGACCAGGAGCTCCTCGGGCAGCATCTCCTTGAGCAGCCCGTTCAACGCCGCCGGCAAGACGACGAACGAGACGCCGTACAGAACCGCCACCAGATAGATGAGCCACACCTGGTCGGCGGTGTGAACCATGACCAGCGGCAGCACAGCCAGCGCGGAGGCGAGGTTTCCCCACAGCAGGACAGTACGACGCCGCAGCCGGTCGACGTAGATGCCCGCGAGTGGCGCCAACAGGGCAGGAGCAGCGAGGAAGAAGAACGTAAGGCCGGCGGCCCCGTTGGATCCGGTCAGGTCTTTGACCCAGACGGCCAACACGATGAGCATGAGGGAGTCGCCGGCCATGCTCGCCAGGAGTCCCAAGAAGAGCAGACCGAATCCGGGCTGTCGAAATGCCGCCTTCACTGCTGCACCTCGTCCGGGGCCGGTCCGGTCGGCACCACCCAGGCCATCAGCGCCATCACCCGGGCGTTGGCCGGCCGGTTGCTCGGGTCACGGCGCTCGTCGACGAAGCTGGTGAACAGCTCCCGGATCTGCGCCCCGATCTCGGCAGCTTCTTGCGCAGTGAGCCACAGGCGGGACTGGTAGACCTCCGTCGCATCGCGCCACACCGTTGCCTCGTCCGGGTTGTGCGCGAGCGCAGTCCGCAAAATGCGCATCTCCCGCTCGAGCGTCACGTCATGGAGCGCCGTCGCAGTGGCCGCGTCCTCGGCGTCGTCGCCCCAGCTCAACGACTCCGCCACCACCTTCCAGGGCCGACGCCGACCCGGGCCGCTGGTCGCCTGGCGCACAAACCCGTGCTCGGCCAGCTTGCGCAAGTGCCACGACACGTTCGCCGGCGTCTGTCGAAGGCGCACGGCCGCCTCGCTGGCCGTGAGCGGGCCGTGCACCATCAGCAGGTCCAGCAGGTCGAGACGCACCGGGTGGGCAAGCGCCTTCATGTCGCCGGCGCGCGTGACTCGCCGTCTCGTGATCACCATCGATCGAAGGTACTCTTTCGAAAGAAACCTTGCAATAGATTTGCAGCCGACTTCCGGTCAAGCTATAAGACGTCCTAGTGCTATGTCGACAAAGCACCTTCAACACCGAACCGGTCAGGGGTCGGCCGGCTCCATCAGCGCCAGGATGCGCTGCAGATCGTCGAGCGAGGCGAACTCGACGACGATCTTGCCCTTTCTCTTCCCTAGGTCAACTCGGCAACGCGTCTCGAAGCGCTCCGACAGTCGAGCTGCGATCTCCGCCAGTCCCGGGGCTGTCATCGGGTGCCGACGCGTCCGAGCGGGTGTCTGCTGCACGTCACCGACCGCGACGAGCTCCTCCAGTGCGCGGACCGAGATTCCTTCGGACACCACGCGCGCGGCCAACGTGTCCTGGCGGTCGCCGTCCGCCACTGCTAGCAACGCTCGGGCGTGGCCGGCCGACAAGATTCCGGTGGCCACCCGGCGCTGCACCGGAGCCGACAGCTTGAGCAGCCGCAGGGTGTTGGAGATCTGCGGCCGAGAACGGCCGATTCGCGCCGCCAGCTCCTCATGTGTACACCCGAAGTCGTCGAGCA
>JACCVA010000145.1 GCA_013698435.1 Nocardioidaceae bacterium
GGTTGCCGATGCTGCGGTGGTGACGCTGCCGCAGGTCGCCGAGGACGCCCGCGACGGAGCCCTCGTCGTGCTCGCCGTGACGCCGGGCGATGCCGCCTCGCTGGCGCAGGGCAGCGCGGCCGGACCCCTGTCCATCAGCCTTCGAGGCTGAGCCTGCGTGGTTGGGCCAGCGTGGGTGGGCCTGCCTGGGTGGGGCCTGCCTGGGTGTGGCCTGCCTGGTGGGGCCTGCCGGGGTGGAGCCTGCGTGAGTGAGCCTGCGTGACTGCCCCCACCGCGGATTGCGGGATACGCATTTCGGCACGCCGGTCCCATGGTGCAGTTTCCCGCATCTGCGGGTGGGGTCGGCGACGTTGGTAGCCTCTCGCTCGCCCACCCCACGCGCACTGCGCGTCCCGAGACGAACGGATCCGACCATGAAGGGTTTCAAGGACTTCGTGCTGCGCGGCAACCTCATCGAGCTGGCGGTCGCCTTCATCATGGCCGCCGCCTTCACGACCGTCGTGACGGCCACCGTCGCGATGATCATGGATGTCTTGGGCAAGCTGGGCGGCACTCCCGACTTCTCCAGCTACCAACCGGGAGGCGTGCACGTCGGCGACTTCCTCACGGCCCTCGTCGCCTTTCTGATCTTGTCGGCGGTGGTGTACTTCGGGATCGTTGCGCCCTACACCCGGGCGCGCGAGCGGATGAACCGCGACAGGACAACAGAAGCCGCTCCCGTCACCGAGGACGTCGCGCTGCTGACCGAGATCCGCGACCTGCTCGCGGCCCGTCGAGCTCCCGAGTGAGGCCGGCCGAAGCCCTCCTCCCTGACCTTCACGGCGGTTCTCAGGTGTGGTGGGGCGGCACGTCGCCGAGGTAGTCGGCGTCGGCGAGTGAGTCGCGGCGATGACCGCGCTCGTCGCGCGTCACGTCGGGTAGCACGTCACCGAAGACCTCGTCGAGAGACCGCGGCCGGGGCGGGGCCGCCTTGGCTGGCGCTCCCGGCTCCGGACGATGGGTCTCCTCGTTGGCGATGTCGTCAGGCGGTGTCTCTGCAGGCTCCGGCGACGTGGCCTGGGGCGGTGGACCGGGGCTCATGCGGTCGACGGGTGCGGCAGCCATGAGGGGTCGAACATGTCATGCACGGGTTTCCATCCCGTCACCTCGTGCAGCTTGGCCGAGCAGACTCGTTGCGAACGCGCGAGCGGAGTCAACCGTTCGCCCCCCACCCGCACCAACAGCTTGGGCGTCGGCGCCAGCGATTCCCGGCCAACGGCATCGGCGAACACCTGGTTCACCGTTTCACGACGGACCGGCTCCGCACCGACGTTGTAGACGCCGCTGGGTGCGGCCAACGCGGCGGCTACCGCGGTGCCGGCGTCGTCAGGGTGGACGAGATGCGTCCAGCCCTGGGGGTCCCCGACTATGACCGCGCGACCGAGCTCGGCCTGGCGCAGCCGCCAGCGGGTCATCGGGTCGTCACCGACGAACGAGCCGAAGCGCAAGATGACGGCCTGGCGGGAGACGTTCCCGAACCGCGACGCGTTGGCTTCCGCGACCGCAGCCGGGTCGGTGGCACGCGTCACCGAGATCGGGCTCTCCTCGGTGATCCACTCGTCCTCGCCGTCGGCGTACACGAAGGAGACGCTCTCCTGCACCAGCTGGCGTACGCCGGCGTCCCGGGCTGCTTGCGCGACGACCTTGGAGCCCTGGATGCGCAGCCGGTCGTTGACCTTCCACGCTCCCGGTCGCAGCGCCGCCAGTCCCACCGGGATGTGCGTGGCGAGGTTGCACACCGCGTCGAACCCGTCGAGCGCGGCGGTCATCGCGTCGAGGTCGAGGAGCTGCGTGCGCACGGGGACGACGCCTGCTGCCTCGAGTGCGGCGGCCTTCGCCTCGTCGCGGGCCAGGCCCGCGACAGCGTGTCCGTCCGCAACGAGGCACGCCGCCGCCGCGCTGCCGAGCACGCCCGTCGCGCCGGTCACGAACACCTTCACCGGACTGCCTCTCGTCGTTGAGATAACGAGACGATAACAGAGGCGTATCACCCACTGAGACGCCTTCGCCAAAACCGGTGCCGGACCGCGGTCGACGTGCCGGACCGCGGTCGACACCGTTCAGCCGCTCGACCAGGATGGATCCATGGCACACGACCGAGCCGGGCAGCCGGCACAAGCGTCCGACCTGATCGACGTCGACGCCGTGATCTCCGCCTACTACGAACGGGACCCCGACCCGAGCGACCCCGGGCAGCAGGTCGTCTTCGGTACGTCGGGACACCGCGGCTCGAGCCTCGACAACGCCTTCAACGACGCGCACATCGCCGCCACCACTCAGGCGATCTGCGAGTACCGCAAGGAACAGGGCTACGGCGGGCCGCTGTTCCTCGGGCGCGACCCCCATGCCCTGTCAGGGCCGGCCTGGGACACCGCCGTCGAGGTCCTGGTCGCCAACGGCGTCGACGTGCACGTCGACAGCGCCGACGGGTTCACGCCGACCCCGGCCGTCTCGCACGCGATCCTGCGGGCGAACCGTCGAGGTGGGCCCGCCGCCGACGGCATCGTCGTAACGCCGTCGCACAACCCGCCGCGTGACGGCGGGTTCAAGTACAACCCTCCGCACGGAGGCCCGGCCGACAGCGACGCGACCACGCTGATCGCGGCACGCGCCAACGAGCTGCTCGAGCAGGGGCTCGCGGGGGTGGAGCGGGTCAGCCTCGACCACGCGCGCGGTGTGTTGTCGGCGTACGACTTCATGACCACGTACGTCGACGACCTCGGTGCCGTCCTGGACCTCGCTGCGATCAAGGACGCGGGGGTGCGCATCGGGGCCGACCCGCTGGGCGGTGCGAGCGTGGCCTATTGGGGCGCGATCGCCGAGCGCTACGGGCTGGACCTCACCGTGGTCAACCCCAAGGTGGACCCGACCTGGCGCTTCATGACGCTCGACACCGACGGCAAGATCCGGATGGACTGCTCGTCGCCGAACGCGATGGCCTCCTTGATCGCGGCCAGGGACCGGTTCGACATCTCCACGGGCAACGACGCCGACGCCGACCGGCACGGCATCGTGACGCCCGACGCGGGGCTGATGAACCCCAACCATTTCCTCGCGGTGGCGATCGGCTATCTCTTCGGGCGGCGTCAGCGTTGGCCCGCGGAAGCCGTCATCGGCAAGACGCTGGTGAGCTCGTCGATGATCGACCACGTCGCGACCGAGCTCGGACGCACCCTGCTGGAGGTGCCCGTCGGGTTCAAGTGGTTCGTGCCAGGGCTGCTCGACGGCAGCGTCGGGTTCGGGGGCGAGGAGTCGGCAGGTGCGTCGTTCCTGCGCCACGACGCGACCACGTGGACGACCGACAAGGACGGCATCATCATGGCCCTGCTCGCCAGCGAGATCCTGGCGGTCACGGGCAGGTCCCCGAGCCAGCACTACGCCGACCTGGTCGACCGGCACGGTGACCCGGCGTACGCCCGGGTGGACGCCCCGGCTAGCCGGGAGCAGAAGGCGAAGCTGTCGAAGCTGGCAGCAGCAGACGTCACCGCGGAGTCCGTCGCCGGCGAGCCGATCACTGCCAAGCTGACCGAGGCGCCGGGCAACGACGCGCCGATCGGTGGCCTCAAGGTCTGCACCGAGTCGGCCTGGTTCGCCGCCCGCCCGTCGGGGACCGAGGACGTCTACAAGATCTATGCGGAGTCGTTTCGAGGCAGCGACCATCTTGCCCAGGTACAGGAGGAGGCGCGCGAGGTCGTCAACGCCGCCCTCACCTAACGACTCTCGCGTCTGCCGGGAGGCGTTTGCCATGTGAACAAGCCAGCTGCACTGTTCACATGGCAGATCTGCCATGTGAACAAGCCATCTGCATTGTTGACATAGCAAACGCCCGAGGGAGGAATGGGGTCAGGGGCGGGGTGGGGTGACGACTTCGACGGGGGCGTATGCGCATGCCTCCAGCGGCTCACGCAGTGTGCGGGCGTCCCCTACGACCACCACGACCAGCGCGCCTGGGTCGAGCACGCTGGCGAACGCGTCGTTGGCGGTCTCGGGCGTGACCTGCCGGATCCGGTTGAGGTTGGCATCGACGTGGTCGAGCGGGAGCCGTTCTGACAGCAAGACCTCAACCCGCCCCACCACCGCCTCGGCCCGTTCGAAGCCCAGTGCGGCCGAGTCGGTGGCCGCGCGGATCGCGGTCGCCGTCTCATCGGCGTTGATGGTTCCGTCGGCGGCGGACAGGATCGAGACGATGTCACTGACGGCTTCGGCCGTGGAGTCACTCCGAACGGCCGTAGCGACGGTGACCAACCCACCGTGGCGGTCGGTGTCGAGGCCAGAGCTGGCGCCATAGGTGACACCCTTCTCCTCCCGCAGCACGGTGTTGAGCCGTGAGGAGAAGCTGCCACCGACGGCGAAGTTGGCCACGAACATGGCCGGCCAGCGCGGGTCTCCACGAGTGATACCCCGCCCCGCAAGCCGGATGGTCGCCTGGGGTGCGTCGGGCCAGTCGACCAGCAGCACCCGCGGACCCGGCGCTACCGTGGCGGCGTCCCCCTCGCGTCGTTCACCACCGGCGTGGTGCCAGCCCTCGAACGCCTCGCTGACCGCGTCGAAGGGGTCGGGGCCGGCGAAGTCTCCGGCAACCACGACCGTGGCGGAGGTCGGCTGGAAATGCTCGTGCGCGTACTGCGCCATGTCCGCCCGTTCGACCCGCAGAACCGTCTCGGCCGCACCGCCGACCGGTCGGGCCGCACGCGCCGAACCGAAGAGCGCCGCATTCAGCTGCTCCACGGCCACATGCTGCGGGTACGACGCTGCCTGGTCGATCTCCTGCAACCGCAGCCGCTTCTGCTGGGCGAACTCTGCCTCGTCGAACGTCGGCGCCCCGACCATGTCGGACATCAGCCGAAGGCCTTCGCTGAGCCGCACGACCGGCACCGAGAGTCGCACCCCGAAACCGTCGGGGGAGGCGCTGGCCTCGACGTCCGCACCGCACACCGCGACGGCGTCGGCGAACTCCTCCGCGGTACGCCCACCGGCGCCCTGGGTAAGACAGCGGCCGGTCAGCCCGGCCACACCTTCGCGGTCGGGCGGCTCGGCGCTGAGGGGTACGTCGAACAGAACCGACGCAGCGACGACGAACTGGCCCGGGCAGTCGTAGGCCAAGACTGTCAGGCCGCTGTCGATCCGATGCTCACGCCGGCTCGGAAACGACCAGTCGACCGCCGGTGGTACGGCGGGAGGATTCTCCATCACCGTCATTCCGCACCGCCCAGCTCCGCGGTGGATGTCCGGTCCTGCTCTGCATCCGACGCCGTCTCCGCGGGGGTGATGCGCACTTGTGCGTTGAGGCAGGGCAGCAGCCACGTCTGGGTCGCCTCCTGCACCTCCGCGGCCGTGATAGACCTCAGCAGCGGCAGCCGCTGGTTGAGCGCCTCGGGATCGTCGTAGAGCATCGCGCATCCTGAGATGGCGTCGGCGCGTCCGGCCGCCGTACCCATGTCGTCGAGCCAGTCACGCTCGGCCTGCGCGCGGGCGACGGCGAGCTCGCCGTCGGTCGGCCCGTCTGTCGCGAAGGTCCGCAGGACTTCTTCGACCGCGGACACCACTTCGTCGACGTCGCAGCCAGGCACGACACGGACCGAACCCAAGCCCAGCGAGTTGCCGGCGATGAGCGGGTTGATCCCCATGCCGGCCGCGAGGGCAACCTCGTCCTGTCTGACCAGCCGTCGGTGCAGCCGGCTCGTCTCGCCGTCGCCGACGATCGCGTTGGCCAGCTCCACCGCCGCCAAGTCCCGCGACTGCGGGGCGTCGGCGGGAAGCCGGGAGGCGAACCAGACCCCCGGGGCAGGCACCTCCTCGCTGAAGTCGGCCCGCCGCCTCTCGCCGACCGGAGGCAGTGTGGGGGGCAGCTCGCGTTTGGGGGGCTCGCCGCCGTCGATGTGCCCGAAGTACATCTCAGCCTTGGCGAATGCCGCCGACTCCTCGACGTCGCCAACGATCGACAGCACCGCGGTGCTGGGCATGTAGTGCCGTGCATGGAAGGCGCTCACCTCGGCCAGCGTGGCGTCCGCGAGGTGTTGCATGTTGCCGATCGGCAGGTGACCGTACGGGTGCTCAGGGTCGAAGATCAACGGCAGAGCCTTCTCGAAGACGGTGCCGTACGGGACGTTGTCCATGCGCTGGCTACGCTCCTGCGCCACCACGTCGACCTGGTTCTCGAAGTTCTCCTGGGTGAGCACGTCGTCGAGGTACGCCATCCGGTCGGCCTCGAGCCACAGCGCCAGGTCGAGCACACCCGCCGGCATCGCCTCGAAGTAGTTCGTCCGGTCGAAGGAGGTGGTGGCGTTCAGCGACGCGCCATGCCCCTGGAGCAGCGCGAAGTGGTCGCCGGACTTGACGTGCCGCGACCCCTGGAACATCAGGTGTTCGAAGAGGTGCGCGAAGCCCTGCCGGTGGGGTTGCTCGTGACGCGAGCCGACGTCGTACCAGAGGTTGACCGCGACCACGCCGGAGCCAGGCGTTGGGCTGACGACCACTCGAAGACCGTTGTCGAGAACGCGGCTGGTCATCGGGTAACGGACGTCAGCGGGCACGCCCACGAATGTACCCTTGCGCCTTGTCCGCGTGGCCGTGCGCGGGGTGCTGGCCGCGAGCAACCGCCCGCCCCCGACCGTCCGGCCTCGCGGGCCGAGTCCGCCGGCTGAGAAGCTTGACAGTCCGCCTGCGGGGAAGACCAGGTGAAGTCTAGGTTCCTCAGGTGAGAGGAACTTTTCCCCGGCACTTCGACCGCAGAGTGCTCTGCGTCGCCTCAGCCGTACTGCTTCCACTGCCGCTGACGTTCACCGGTACGCCCGACGTCGGCCAGGGCCAGGCCGCGGCGTCGTCGGCTCCAGGTTCGCCCGCACTGATGGCCGAACGTGCAACCTCCACCACTGCACCCCCCTACCCCACGAGACCGGGCACTGCCGAGACGTCGGACTCCGACCAGACGGGGCCGTGACCGCATGGCCGCCGCAGTACTCAGGCGTCAGGACCACCGCCGCCTCGACTCGGCTCACCCGACCGTCATCGCCACAAGCGTCCACCAGCGGGTACTCGAGATCAGCGCCAACACCACCTACGACGTGCCACTGGCGGCGCTGCGTGCCTACCGGCGGTCGGCTGCGGAGGTGGCGTCCTCCTGTCACCTGAGCTGGGGAGTGGTCGCGGCGATCGGCCAGG
>JACCVA010000193.1 GCA_013698435.1 Nocardioidaceae bacterium
CTCGTCGAGCGTCTCCCCGTCGGCGTACCGCTGCTTGTAGTCGGCCGTCAGCGCCTGCAGCTCCTCGTCGCTCATCGGCACGAAGTCGTCCTCGATGGCGTTGACCTGGGCGGCAGCGGCCTCCAGCTTGCGGCGCTGCTTGCCCTCGCCGATGCGGAGGACCTTGTCGAGCAGTACGGGCACGGGTGTAGCTCCTGGTCAGGGGTTGACCACGTCATGGGTCTGACGTGCGGTCGCTGACGCGACCCGGCCAAGTCTACGCAGGGCCGGTTGCGGGTTCAGGACCGCCGACATGGCCGGCGCGAGATCACCGCGAGGCTCAACCGTCACCGCGTCCAGGCTCAGCCACCGCGCCATCGAGCGCAGCTCGGCGCCGAGCTCGTCCGCAGTCACTGCTGGGGCGCTGGGCTCGGCGTAGGAGCCCTTGACCACGAGCGTGCTCGTCTTGCGGTCGGCTTTCAGGTCGACCCTGGCGACGAGGCTGTCGCCGAGCAAGAACGGCAGCACGTAGTAGCCGTGCACCCGCGCCGGCTCCGGCACATAGATCTCGATGCGATAGCGGAAGTTGAAGAGTCGCTCGGTGCGGCTGCGCTCCCACACCACCGGGTCGAAGGGGCTGAGCAACGCCCGCGCCGCCACCGTGCGAGGCAGCCGTGCGTCGCGGTGCAGGTACGCCGGCTGGTCCCAGCCCGCGATGGTCACCGGCACCAGCTCGCCGCACTCGACGAGCGTGCGCACGGCAGGTTTGGAGTCTTCGTGACGCATCCGGTAGTAGTCCCGAAGGCACGGCTCGGTGCCGACGCCGTGGGAGACCGCAGCCCGGCGGATCAGCTCGACATGCGCCTCCTCGGGCGTCGGCACGGGTCGGCGAAGGATGTGCTCGGGGATGACCCGCCCGGGAATGTCGTAGCGTCGCTCGAACTGGGCGTTGCGACCGGCAACGGTGACCTCGCCGGAGAAGAACAAGAACTCCAGCGCCTGCTTCACCTCTGACCAGTTCCAGCCCCAGTCCACCTTGGCGTTCGGCAGGTCGTCGTCGATGTCACGGGCGGTCACGGGTCCGTGGTCGGTGACGTCTCTCAAGACGCTGGCGACGAGGTCGGGCCTCCGGACGGCGACGCTGCGAGGGCCACCCCAGGCGTCGGTGTGCGCCCGAGCCATCCGGTGCTGCATGAAGGGCCACAGCTCGACCGGCATGTACGCCGCCATGTGCGCCCAGTACTCGACGAGCCGACGCGGCGGCGCGGCGGAGGCCCGCTGAAGCAGGGCCGGGTCGTACGCGCCCATCCGGCTGAAGAGCGGCATGAAGTGGGCCCTTTGCAGCACGTTGACGGAGTCGATCTGCAGCACACCGGTCCGGGACACCGTCCGCATCAGCGTGCGCATGGTGGGCGTCTCGTGCCGCGGGTCGAGGAAACCCTGGGCAGCCAGTGCGATCCGGCGCGCCTCGGCCTGGCTCAACGAGGTCCGCTTCACGAGAGGACCGTAACGGCCGGCTGCGACATTGCCGGCTTCGGCCTGCCGACGCCACTCACGCCGGACGTGACGTCACGACAGGTCGAGGAGCTTCTCCCGCACGGCGTACATGACCGCCTCCATGCGGGAGTGCAGCTGAAGTTTCTCGAGGATGTTCCGGACGTGGTTCTTGACGGTGTTCTCGCTGATGAACAGGTCGCTCGCGATGTCTTTGTTGTTGAGCCCACGGGCGACAAGCCTGAGCACGTCGAGCTCACGCTGGGTGAGGCGTGGGGTCATCGAGTCCGGGCGCGAGCCGGCTGAGGCGATGAGCTTGAACTCCTCCAGCAGCTTCGCCGCCATCGACGGGCTGATCAGCGACTGCCCATCGGCGACCAACCGGACCGCCTGGGCGACCTGGTCGATCGAGGCGTCCTTGAGCAGGTAGCCCGAGGCACCGCTCTTGATCGCCTCGTAGAGGTCGGCCTCCTCGTCGGAGACGGTCAGCATGATGATGTTCGCCGAGGGCGCCACCTCCTTGATCGCGGCACACGCCTCGATCCCGGAGCGCTTGGGCATGCGTACGTCGAGCAGCACGACGTCCGGTACGAGAGTGGCAGCCAGCTCGGACGCCTCGTCTCCGTCGGACGCCTCGCCGACGACCTCGATGTCGTCCTCGACCGACAACAACATGACCATCCCGCGCCGGAAGAGCTCCTGGTCGTCGACGACCACCACCCGGATGGGCTCTTGGTGCCGCACGGAGACGCCGCTGGGGCTCATGGCCGCATCATCGCAGAAACCCGGCCACCCGCGACTCAGAAGGCCCCCACGACCACCCTGCGAGTGACGGGTCAGTCGGTCAGCCGGATCACGCCGTAGTCGTAGCCCTTGCGGCGGTAGACCACGGCAGGCACGTCCTCGCCCTTGTCGATGAAGAGGAAGAAGTCGTGGCCGACGAGCTCCATCTCGTACAAGGCCTGGTCGAGCGTCATCGGCGAGGCGGGGTGTGACTTCTCCCGAACCACCAGCGGGCCGTCACCGTCGACGGTGAGAGGACCGGCCTTGTGCTCGACGGAGACATCGTCGCCCGTTGGCTCAGGCCCTGCGTCGGAAGCCGGCTCGGTCTCGGCCATCGCCTGGGCAAGCGACGTAGGAGTTCGCGACCCGTGGTGGATGCGACGCCGGTCGGCCGCCTTGCGGAACTGGGCGCTGAGCCGCTCGACCGCCTTGTCCAGCGCGCTCATCTTGTCCTCGGCCGCCGCCTCGGCACGTACGACGGGACCCTTGCCTCGGATCGTGATCTCCACGCGGGTGGACTGTTGAGAGAGTCGAGGGTTCGGCTCAGCAGTGACCTCGACGTCGGCACGGATGATGCGCTGGTCGTACTTCTCCAACCGGGTCAGCTTCTCCTCGACATGATCGCGAAACCGGTCCGACACCTCACAATGACGACCCTTGACCACGACTTCCACGCGTGCCTCCTCGATCAGTTGGCTGATGCTGGCTGACAAGTTCTGCTTCGGCTGGCCGGACTCTTGGGATGGCACCCGCCCGGCCGACCTGGTCTTCGTCCCCACACTCGCCTGCTGAGGCTTCGCAGCTTGTGCCACTCACGACCTTCTCCCGAAGTCGTACGGCGTCTGACCGTACGGCCGGGGCAGGACTTACGGCTAAGCCGCTCCGTGATCGGTCCTCGCCGCCAACATCGACGACAAAGACCTTACGTGGGCCGTTTCGCCAGCGGCTGGCATCGGCTTGCCGAGGAGGGCCTCGACGTATCGAAGCCCTGTCGACGCAACCACGGACCCGGACGGGTGCCATGCCAACGACCCTAGTCGGTGGGTGTGCGACTCGACAGCCGGCCGACGGAACTCGCGGACGGTCGTGCATCCTCGGCTCAGAGGGGCGTCATCTTCTGGCGGCGCACGGTCGCCGCCACCACAGCGACGCCGAGCACGTCCGCTCCGACGGCCCGCAGCGCACGCGTCGTCTCCGCCGCCGTCGCACCGGTGGTCACGACGTCGTCCACCACGACCACGCCGCCTGCGGGAACGCGGCGGGTCACCCGGAAGGCACCGGCGAGGTTGCAGGCACGGGCGCTGGAACCGAGACCGGACTGGTCGGCCACCTGTCGGACCGCGGTGACCACCGGTGCATAGGTTGCCGCCACCTCGGCGTCCCGGAGCCGGCGTACGGCGACGCGGGTGATCCGGAGCAGCGGGTCGTGCCCGCGAGACCGGACCGCTGACCGTGATGACGGCGCGGGAACCAGCGTGACGGCGGGCACCGGCTGCGGCGTCACCGACACGAGTCCGATGACTGCCGAGGCCAGTGCGGTGCCGAGCGGACGAGCAAGCGCCAACCGGCCCTCTTCCTTGTGGGCGAGGATGGCTGCCTTCGCCACACCGTCGTAGTCGTTCACGGCATAAGTAACGGGAAACCCGGGTGGGGTCGGCTCTGGAGCGGTGGGGAACGGAACCTTGACGAGTGCGGCCGTGCAGTGCTGGCACAGCGCGAGCCCCGGGCGCCCACACCCTACGCACACACCGCCGAGAAGCAGGTCGACACCTGCTTCCACGTAGCGTCTGGCGCCCATCGGCCCACCCTGTCGCGATTGCCGCCCCGATGCGTGACCTGCGGCGCGGCTGGGGATGGCGGGGCTCGGTGCGCTGCTTGGGGACGCGGTACTAGCCCGGATAGAAGGGCAGCCGGACGCTCGCCTGCGGAGCGAACGCGGTCCAGCCCGCCTCGGGTGAGCGAAGGTAGAGGGATCCGTTGCCGCTGCCGACGACGAGCGGCACATCCGGGTTAGGAGCGGCAGCGATCGTCACCGGCCGGATCGGCAGGAACCCGTCGAAGGTGCTCAGGCTCGAACCGTCGATGCGGATCTCGAAGGGCTGGAGGTCTCCGCCGTCGTCGTTGGCCAAGACGGCGACCGACGTCGGGCTGAGCCAGGTGAGGTTGTCGGTGCCGCTGAAGCTGACATCCAGACCCTGCACCTCTTCGGCCGCGGTGAGGACGACATCAGCAGGCTGGCCCGCATCACGGTCGATGATGGAGATCACCAGCTCGGTCTTGCCCTGACGGCGGACCACCGCCGCGAGCCGGGTGCCGTCGCGTGAGACGCCGAAGCCGAGAACTGTCTCGCCGGTGATACCGGGCGCCTCGACGAGCCGGGCTCCGCCAGCAACCAGCGTATAGACCGCAGCACCGCGCCCGGTCACGTCGACCGCCCACAGCACGTGATGGATGTCCCACGAGGGCCGAAGCAGGTCGGTGCCGTCGTCGAACCAGACGGCCGTCCCGCCTCCCGCGGTGGAGATCTGCCCCACAGCAACTCGCTGGCCGTCTTTGTCGACCAGAGCCGCCCGGTCACCGCTTGGCTCGACCGCTCCGGAGCGGGCGTCCTTGGGGCCGCGGCTGATCGACCCCGTCACCGGCGAGACGCCGTCCGCGGACACTGTGACGAGCCCCCGTGACGACAGGCCGAACAGCTGGCGGGGGCTGGCGCCGAAACCGGCCGGGTCGTAGCCGCTGAACGCGTCGACGCCGAACGTCGCGCCCGACCCCGGCACCTCGAGCGGCGCACCGTCGACCGTGAGTCGGATCGACGCCACCTCCGGGAGCGACTTCAAGGTCCAGGTGAGCTGGGCGGCGAGCAGGCGGCGCTGGTCAGCCGACATCTGTCTGGCCTCACTGCTCAGCGGGATCCTTGCCTGGCCGTTCGCCGACAGCCTGACCGAGCCGGCGACAGCGAGCCCGCGGGGGGCCGCCGTCGACACGATCCCGGCCAGCCGCACGCTCGGGCCGCGAAGCAGGTCCTCGACGAGCCTGGCCAGCGTCGACTCGCCTAACGACAGGTACACGGGATCGGGTGTCAGGATGCTCTCGGTGGGGTCGAAGAAGAACAGCGAGAACGGCTCGAAGTAGCGGTCGAAGTAGTCCGCGTCGATGTAGGTGCCCACCGGCGGGTTCGCGATCCGCCACTCGTCGCCGACCCGCTCGGTGCGAAACGATAGCTTCACCTGCGCGGTGGGCGCGGTTGACGACGTCCACGCTCCGCGGCTGTCGAGCGTCCCAAGCCGCAGGGCCCGGACGGTCACCGCCTCATGGTTGTCGTTGAGCTCCTGGTCGTCGTAGACGACCAAGGACTGGTCTGGGGTCCAGTCCCTGGCGGCCGACCCGGTGAGGAACTCACGGGCCAGCGCGTCTTGGCGAGGATAGGCCAGCATGGCATCGAAGAAGCCGGCAACGATCTCCTCGCGGCTGGCGCCGGGCGCCGGGCCGGGAGGAAGGTTGCTGTTCAGCTGCGGCTCGTCTCGCACCCCGACGTCGCGGCCCCGGCGGATCGGGCCGTCGGTGGGAATGGACACACAGCCGGTCGCCAGCGCGGCGGCGAGCAGGGTGACGGCGAGCCGGGCCGGGAGCCGGGTCACGACGACCGCCTCCGGTCGTAGCGCGCGTACGGCGCACCCACCGCGACAGGACTGCGCTCCGCCGGTACCAGTGGCAGTGGGGAGGCGATCACCGGCTCGCCCGCGCGACGAGGCAGAGTCAGGCGGAAGACCGAGCCGACTCCCGGCTCGCCCCACGCGTCCAGCTTCCCGGTGTGCAGCATGGTGTCCTCGACGGCGATGGACAGGCCAAGCCCGGTGCCTCCGCGGGTGCGCGCTCGCGCTGGGTCCGCCCGCCAGAACCGGTTGAACACCATGACCTCCTCGCCAGGTTTGAGGCCCACCCCGTGGTCGCGCACGGTGACGGCGACGGCCTCGCTG
>JACCVA010000239.1 GCA_013698435.1 Nocardioidaceae bacterium
TGCCGAGGGCACGAACGGCTGCCGCGAGCAGGAAGGCGGAGTCAGCACCTCCGCTGAACGCGACCACCACGCTGCCCAGGTCCTGCAACCGAGCCGTGAGGTCCTCGATCCGGAGCCGAAGCGGCGACTGCTCGCCGAACGTCGCCGCGCCGGGGTGGGACACAGCGATGGGGGGTAGTGGCACAACTAGACTGTATCTCTGCCCCCGGGCCCCGTCTTCAGTGCCGGCCAGGTGCGACGGTCGCTGCAGAGAGGGTGAAGCTGCGCGGCCAGGGAGGTGCCAGTGACGATGCCAGTGACGATGCCCCTCCTCCGACGCGCAACGTCCCTGTGCCTCCTGCTGAGCGGTGTTCTCGGAGGCCCGACATTGGCCTCCTCCCCCGCCGCGCCTGACTTGGCGTCGCAGGCGACCACCTCGCTTGAGATCGACTCCACCAGTCTCTACCTGGTGCTGCTGCGCACCCCGCCACTGGCCACGTACGCCGGCGGCGTCGAGGGTCTTCCGGCAACGGTGCCACAACCAGGAAAGCGGTTCGACGCCAGTCGTGCTTCGGTTGCGGCGTACCGCAGTCTCCTGCTCGAGCAGCAAGCGGACGTGCGTGCCGCCGCGGGGCAGGTCGCCCCCTTGTACTCCTACACGACTGCGCTGAACGGGTTCGCCGCCGAGCTGACGGCTCGCCAGGTGAAGGAGCTCGCGTCGCTGCCGGAGGTCCTCGCGGTCGAACGCAGCGAGAAGCAGCGACTCGCCGGCTGGCAGCAGTCCGGTCGTGACCGGCCGGCCGCGTCGGCACCCCCCGGGATGTGGTCGGGGGTCGGCGGCCCCACCAAGGCCGGTCGTGGCGTCATCGTAGGGGTCATCGACTCTGGGATCTGGCCGGGCAACCCGTCGTTCGCCGGCATCCCTTCCGGGCCAGTGGCGCTCGCGCGCAGATACCCCGGCTTCACCGTCAGCTGCGCCAGCGCCGAGCAGTGGGCCGGAACTGATTGTAACGACAAGGTCGTGTCTGCTCGCTACTTCGTCGGAGGGTTCGGCGCCGACAACCTCGCCGCCGCGGAATACCTGTCTCCGCGCGACGGCAGCGGGCACGGTTCCCACACTGCGGCCATCGCTGCCGGTAACGCGGGTGTCTGGGTACAGATCAACGACCAGGACTTCGGGAAGATCTTCGGGATGGCGCCCGGCGCCGGCATCGCCGTCTACAAGGCCTGCTGGGTGGCACCAGACCCCGACGACGACGGATGCACCACCGCCGACACCGTGATGGCCATCGACCAGGCCGTGAGTGACGGCGTCGATGTCCTCAACTACTCCATCGCCGACGCCGACAGTTCGGCGACGGAGCCGCAGACGGACGCGGTCGACCTCGCCTTTCTCAACGCGGCCGCGGCCGGGGTCTTCATCTCGACGCCTGCAGGCGACGACGGTCCAGGCGCGGGCACCGTCGTCCACCAGAGCCCATGGGTGACCACGGTCGCCGCTGTCGGCCAACCTGGCTACCAAGGCAGCGTGACGCTCGGCAACGGCGTACGCGTCCAGGGCGCGATGGTGTCGAACCGGCAGGTCGGCCCCAACCGCCTCGTTGATGCAGGCGACGTCGGCTCCCCGACGGCGAGCCTTCGCCGCGCCGAGCGCTGTTTCCCAGGGTCGCTCGACGCCAGCCTCGTCGATGGCGCCATCGTCGTGTGCGAGCGCGGAGCGATCGCACGGGTGGCCAAGAGTCAGGCCGTCAACCGGGCCGGTGGCAGCGCCATGATCCTTGCCAACCGCTCCTCCGGAGTAACGAATGCCGATCTGCACTCGGTCCCTTCCCTGCACGTCGATCGTCCGGGCGCCGCCGCCATCGAGCGTTACCTGAGGCGCAGTCTCACGCCGACGGCGGTCTTGGCCCCGAGCAGGGACGAGCCCGCAGCAACGCGGACGATCGCCGACTTCTCGGGGCGCGGGCCAGTGGTGGGCGAAGCAGACGTGCTCAAGCCCGACCTCGCTGCCAGCGGTGTCAGCGTGCTGGCCGCTGTGTCGCCACCGTCGAACTTCGGCCGGTTGTGGGATCTCTACTCAGGCACGTCGATGTCGGCACCGGCCATCGCCGGACTGGCAGCGATGCTGGCTGCGCGCCACCCCAACTGGTCGGCCGCGGCGGTCAAGTCCGCGCTGACCACGACTGCCAAGGCACTCGAGACCGGCGACGGGCCATTCGCACAGGGCGCCGGAACAGCTGCGCCCCAGCGGATGCTCGACCCGGGACTCGTATACGACGCCGGTCTGCCCGGGTGGCTCGGCTACCTGCGGGGGCGCGGGGTGCACTACGGCGGTAGTCAGCAAGGGCGTGCCGTCTCCGGCGCCGACCTGAACCTGCCCTCGATCTGCGTCGGCAGCCTCGTAGGCAGCGACCGTGTCACCCGCACGGTCACCAACGTCTCCGGCCGCAGCGAGA
>JACCVA010000241.1 GCA_013698435.1 Nocardioidaceae bacterium
TTTCAGCACGGCGAGGTCTTCGTCACCGAGGATGGCGCGGAGACCGACCTCGACATCGGCCACTACGAGCGGTTCCTCGATACCAACCTCCACGGCTCGGCCAACGTCACCACCGGGCAGGTCTATAGCAAGGTCATCGCGCGCGAGCGACGCGGGGAGTATCTCGGCGACACGGTTCAGGTCATCCCGCACATCACCAACGAGATCAAGGACCGCATCCTCGCGATGGGTGACGGCGACGTCGACGTGGTGATCACCGAGGTCGGCGGCACCGTAGGCGACATCGAGTCGCTGCCCTTCCTGGAAGCCGCCCGCCAGGTCCGCCACGACGTGGGGCGGGACAACTGCTTTTTCCTCCACGTCTCGCTGGTGCCCTACCTCGCCCCCAGCGGCGAGCTCAAGACCAAGCCGACCCAGCACTCGGTCGCCGCCCTGCGCAGCATCGGCATCCAGCCCGACGCCGTGGTCTGCCGCGCCGACCGTGAGATCCCGCCGGCGCTGAAACGCAAGATCAGCCTGATGTGCGACGTCGACGACGAGGCCGTCGTAGCTGCGGTCGACGCGCCGTCGATCTACGACATCCCCAAGGTGCTGCACAGCGAGGGACTCGACGCCTATGTCGTACGCCGGCTCAACCTGCCGTTCCGGGACGTCGACTGGACGCGGTGGGACCAGCTGCTGCAGCGTGTGCACCACCCCGACGAGGCCGTCGAGGTGGCCCTCGTCGGCAAGTACGTCGGTCTGCCGGACGCCTACCTGTCGGTCGCCGAGGCCCTTCGTGCCGGCGGCTTCGAGCACTCGGCACGGGTCAACCTGCGCTGGGTCGCTTCCGACGACTGCCAGACGCCGGAAGGTGCGGCTGCCCAGCTGCACGACGTCGACGCCGTCTGTGTGCCGGGCGGTTTCGGGGTGCGGGGCATCGAGGGCAAGGTGGGTGCGCTGCGCTACGCCCGTGAGCACAAGGTGCCGACGCTCGGGCTGTGCCTCGGCTTGCAGTGCATGGTGATCGAGTACGCCCGCCACGTCGCACAGCTCACCGATGCCGGGTCGACCGAGTTCGACCCGTCAGCCGCGCAGCCGGTGATCGCCACCATGGAGGAGCAGCTCGACATCGTGCAGGGTGCAGGTGATCTAGGCGGCACGATGCGACTTGGTCTCTACCCCGCGGACCTGCAACCCGGGTCGGTCGTGGCGAAGGCGTACGGCTCGGAGCGGGTCGAGGAGCGTCACCGGCACCGTTACGAGGTCAACAACAAGTTCCGCGGAGACCTCGAGTCCGCTGGCCTCGTGTTCAGCGGGCTCTCGCCCGACCGTGAGCTCATCGAGTACGTCGAGCTGCCGGCTGATGTGCATCCGTACTACGTCTCCACCCAGGCGCACCCCGAGCTACGGTCGCGTCCCACCCGGCCGCACCCGCTGTTCAGCGGGCTGGTCGCGGCCGCCATCGAGCGCCAGCGCGAGCTGCGGCTGCCCGTGGACGAGTCCGGCCTCCGCCGCCTGCACGACGAGCCCGACGACTAGGTGGGGTGGTCTCCGGCGGACGAGATCAGTCGTCCGCGACGGCTGCCGCCACGGAAACCGCGCGTCCGCAACGGTCGACGCGGGTAATCCGTCGTCTCCCGGTTCCCGGCGCCAGGCCGATGCAGTAGGTTTCCAGGCAATGCCTGACAGGCGCGCGACGAGGAGCCGGCTGGCTCGTGGAAGAGTGAGACCATGTTGGTCGGCGTACCGAAGGAAGTAAAGAACCACGAGTACCGGGTGGCCATCACCCCCGCCGGCGTGCACGAGCTCGCCGCCCGCGGTCACGAGGTGTACGTGCAGGCCGATGCCGGCACCGGGTCCTCGATCCCCGATGACGACTTCGTCGCTGCCGGGGCGACGATCCTCGCCACAGCAGACGAGGTCTGGGAGCGCGCTGACCTCGTGCTGAAGGTCAAGGAGCCGATCTCCGAGGAGTACGCCCGCATGCGGGACGGTCAGACGCTCTTCACCTACCTGCACCTGGCTGCCTCCCGCGAGTGCACCGACGCGCTGCTCGATCGACGCGTCACCGCGATCGCCTACGAGACCGTGCAGACCACCGACGGCGCACTGCCGCTGCTGGCACCGATGAGCGAGGTTGCTGGGCGGCTGGCACCACAGGCCGGCGCCTACCATCTGATGCGCCAAGGCGGCGGCCGTGGCGTGCTGATGGGCGGGGTCTCCGGTGTGTACGCCGCCAAGACCGTCGTCATCGGTGCCGGGGTCTCCGGCATGAACGCTGCCGCGATCGCGCTCGGCATGCAGGCAGAGGTGCTGCTGCTCGACCGCAACATCGAGCGGCTGCGAGAGGCGGACCGGATCTACCAGGGACACCTGCAGACAGTGGCGTCGAACGCCTACGAGGTGGAGCGGGCTGTCCTCGACGCCGACCTGGTGATCGGGGCAGTGCTGGTGCCGGGTGCCAAGGCGCCGACACTGGTCTCCAACGAGCTTGTGTCGCGGATGAAGCCGGGCTCGGTGCTCGTCGACATCTCGATCGACCAGGGCGGCTGCTTCGAGGACTCGCGGCCGACCACCCACGACGACCCCACCTACATCGTGCACAACTGCGTGTTCTACTGCGTGGCCAACATGCCCGGTGCGGTGCCGCACACCTCGACGTACGCCCTCACCAACGTGACGTTGCCGTACGCCGTCGCGCTCGCCGACAAGGGCTGGCAGCAGGCGCTGCGTGACGATCACTCGCTCGCGCTCGGCCTCAACACGCACGCGGGGGGACTCACGTACGCCCCGGTGGCTCAGGCGCACTCCCTCGACTGTCGCGACCTCGACGAGGTCCTCGCCTGAGCCAGCAAGGGGGACCGCTCGTCCCCGCGGTCCGCACCTACCTCGACCACCTCACGGTCGAGCGGGGACTGGCCGCCAACACGCTCACGTCCTACCGCCGTGACCTGAGCAGATACGTCGAGTTTCTCGGCAGCCGCGGAATCGACACCGTCGACTCGGTCACCACGGCCGACGTCACCGAGTTTCTGATGGGGCTGCGCGAGGGCGCCATGGACCACCCGCCCCTCAGCGCGAGCAGTGCGGCCAGGACCCTGGTCGCGGTGCGAGGCTTCCACGCGTTCACCCGAACCGAGGGTGTGACCGCGCTCGATCCGGCGCAGTCGGTCAAGCCGCCGTCGCCACCTCGTCGGCTGCCCAAGGCGCTGCCGTTCGCAGACATCGAGGCGATCCTCGACGCCGCCGGACAGGCGGGGACAGCCCTGGCACTTCGGGACAAGGCGCTGCTGGAGTTCCTCTACGGCACCGGCGCGCGCATCTCCGAGGCGGTGGCTCTCGATGTCGACGACGTCGACTTCGCTGACGACGTGGTGCGGCTCTTCGGCAAGGGCAGCAAGGAGCGAGTGGTGCCGATCGGCTCGTACGCGCGTGACGCCTGCGTTCGCTACCTCACGACGGCCCGGCCGGAGCTGGTGAGAGCCGGCAGCGGCAACCCTGCGGTGTTTCTCAACGCACGTGGGGGGCGGTTGTCGCGGCAGTCGGCCTGGATGGTGCTGGGGAAGGCGGCCCGAAGGGCCGGGCTCACGGTCGACGTCTCCCCGCACACCCTGCGCCACTCGTTCGCCACCCACCTGCTCGACGGCGGCGCCGACGTACGCGTGGTGCAGGAGCTGCTCGGCCACGCCTCGGTCACCACGACGCAGGTCTACACGCTGGTAACGGTCGACCGGCTCCGTGAGGTGTACGCCACCGCGCACCCCCGCGCCCTGGGGTGACGCTGCCCGTGCCGACACAGCGGCTCGACGAAGGGTGCTGAGCAACGGCGGCCGTGCACAAGGTTGTCAACAGGCGGTGGACGTCATGTGGACGCCCAACCTGGGGCTGTCAACAGATGTCGCGGCTCGCTTGTCGCGCGGTGAGACGACGGCCTAGAGTCGCAGCGCCCGACGACATACCGACGTGTAGACAAACCGATGAGAGGTCCGACGTGAGCGAGCCGACCTTCGCCCCTCCGCCCAAGAGTCCGGTCGGGTCGCGACCCGCCGCCGAGCCTGTCGCGTCGACGGCCGGCGGTGAGGCCGAGCCCGTCTCGCCGTTCGGCACGCAGCAGCCGTCGGCACCGGCCGACGTCAAGATCGGGCCGACCGGACGGCCGGTTCCCGACCTGCCGGACCCCACGCCGCTGCGGAATCGCAGCAGCGCGCTGGTGCTCGCCTTGTGCAACCAGAAGGGTGGGGTGGGCAAGACGACGACGGTGATCAACCTCGGTGCTGCGCTGGCCGAGCACGGCAACCGGGTGCTGATGGTCGACTTCGACCCGCAGGCGTCCCTCACCGTCGGGCTGGGTCTCAACCCGCACGAGATGGAAACGACGATCCACCACCTGATGCTCGAGCGGGACGTGCCGTTCGACGAGGTGATCGTCGAGACCGCCCTCGAGGGCGTCGACCTCGTCCCGTCGAACATCGACTTCGCCGGCGCCGAGATGCAGCTGATCAACGAGGTGGCGCGCGAGCAGGTGCTCGCCCGTGCTCTTGAACCGGCGCTGAGCCGCTACGACGTCATCCTCATCGACTGCCAGCCGTCACTCGGGCTGCTCACCGTCAACGCGCTCGCCGCCGCGGACGGCGTGATCGTCCCGCTGGAGTGCGAGTACTTCGCCCTTCGCGGGGTGGCGCTGCTCAAGGGCACGATCGACAAGGTGCAGGACCGCCTCAACCCCCGGCTGCGTATCGTCGGGCTGCTCGGCACCATGTTCGACGGCCGCACTCTGCACGGCCGTGAGGTGCTGCAGACGTTGGTCGACGGCTGGGGCGACGCGGTCTTCCACACAGTCATCCGCCGCACGGTGAAGTTCTCCGAGGCCACGGTGGCCGGTGAGCCGCTGACGGCGTACGCCAGCGACTCTGCCGGCGCGGACGCCTACCGAGAGCTCGCCAAGGAGGTGCTGGCGCGGTGTCACGACGTGTGAGCCTGCCAGGAGCGGACGAGCTGTTCCGCTCCACCGAGGGCACACGGACCGATGTCGACGTGGAGCCCGGTGACGACCCTGTCGCGGCCACCGACGCAGTCGGCGATGACGGCGGCGCAGGCTCCGAGGCAAAGCGGGAGGCGAGCGGCCGGGTCCGTCACGACGAGAAGATCACCGTCTACGTCACCGCTGACGAGCTGCTCGACCTGGAGCACACTCGGCTGAAGCTGCGAGGTCAGCACCGGCTGGCCGTCGACCGGGGTCGGATCGTCCGCGAGGCCATCCATCTCGCGCTCGAGGGCGTCGAGGCCGAGGGCGAGGCGAGCCCGTTGGTGCAGCGGTTACGCGAGCAGTGAACGCTGCCGACGTCGGCCCTGGTTCGGTTGCGTCGGGCTCCGACGGCCCGGTCGACACCGAGACCCCGCCGACGGCGAGCGGTTTCGCCGTCCAGCTCGACAACTTCGAGGGTCCGTTCGACCTCCTGCTGCAGCTCATCTCCAAGCACAAGCTCGACATCACCGAGGTGTCGCTGTCGCGGGTCACCGACGACTTCATCGAGCACCTCAAGAAGCTCGGAGAGGCATGGGACCTCGAGCAGACCACCGGCTTCCTGGTCATCGCGGCGACGCTGCTCGACCTCAAGATCGTGCGCCTGCTGCCGTCAGCCCAGGTGGAGGACGAGGAGGACCTCGCCCTGCTCGAGGCGCGCGACCTGCTGTTCGCCCGGCTGCTGCAGTACCGCGCCTTCAAGCAGGTGGCATCGGTCATCGCCGCCCGGTTGGCGGCCGAGTCGAGACGCGTGCCGAGGACGGTCTCTCTCGAGGAGCGGTTCAGCGCGCTGCTGCCCGAGGTCCTGATCACGATCGGTCCCGCGGAGTTCGCGGCGGTCGCAGCGCGGGCGCTGGCCCCGAAGGAGGAGCCGCAGCTGGGACTGGCGCACCTGCATTCCCCGGCGGTCAGCGTGCGCGAGCAGGCCGCGCTCATTGTCGACCGGCTGCGCAGGCAGGGCACGGCGACGTTCCGCTCCCTGACGTCCGACTCGCCGGACACCCTGACCACCGTGGCCAGGTTTCTCGCCCTGCTGGAGCTGTTCCGTGAGGGAGTGGTGGCGTTCGACCAGGCGGCGCCGCTGGGCGAGCTCAGCGTACGTTGGACCGGCACCGCGGAAGGTGACATCGAGGTCGGGGACGAGTACGACGACACGCGCCCGGCAGACGAGCGACCGGCCGCGTCGGTGACCGAGACCGACATCGATCAGCTGGCGCGTTCGACTACCCCCGACGCGCCGGACGACATCTTCGCTGAGGAGGCCCCGTGACGCCACCCGACCACAGCCCCGTCGACGAGGGCGCCTCCCTGACCCGAACCGCGGCAGCGCCTGGCGGGCCACGTGTCCAGGGAACGCTCAACGTCGGCGAGGTCGAGTTGGCGCCTGCTCTCGAGGCCGTGCTGATGGTGGCCGACCAGCCGCTCGACCACCTCAGCCTCGCGCAGGCGGTCGGCTTCCCACCCGACCAGGTGGCGCAGGCACTGGAGCAGCTGGCCGCGGCGTACACCGAGCAGGGGAGGGGGTTCGAGCTGCGGGAGGTCGGTGGCGGTTGGCGCTACTACACCCGCGAGGAGTACGCCCCGGTGGTCGAGCAGTTCGTGCTCGACGGCCAGCAGGCGCGGCTCACCCAGGCCGCGCTCGAGACACTGGCCGTGGTCGCCTACCGGCAACCGGTCAGCCGTGCCCGGGTGTCGGCAATCCGCGGCGTAAGCGTCGACGGCGTCATGCGCACGCTCGTCACCCGGGGTCTGGTGGAGGAGGCGGGCACGGACCACGAGACGGGCGCCCACCTGTTTCGCACGACGTCGTACTTCTTGGAGCGGATGGGCTTGACGAGCCTCGACCAGCTGCCCGAGATCGCGCCGTACCTTCCCGAGATGGCCGAGATCGAAGGCGAGCTGGAGTTCGCCGACGAGGTGGCGGGGGCAGGTGAGGCGTGACCGGCAGTGAGCTGGGGTTCGCCGACGAAGTGCAGGGGACGGACCAGGCGTGATCGGCAGCGAGCCCGATCGGCTGATGCGGCTGCAGAAGGTGCTGGCTCAGTCCGGCGTGGCCAGCCGCCGGGCGTGCGAGGTGCTGATGGCCGAGGGTCGGGTCGAGGTCGACGGCGTCGTGGTCACCCAGCTGGGCGCCAAGGTCGACCCCGAGACCGCGGTCATCCGGGTGGACGGGGCTCGGCTGCCGGTGGCCCAGGCGCACGTCTACCTCGTCGCGAACAAGCCGGCCGGAGTCGTCAGCTCGATGTCAGACGAGCAGGGCCGGCGCGACCTGCGCAGCCTCCTCGGCGACCGGACGGAGCGGCTGTTTCACGTCGGCCGCCTCGACACCGACACCACCGGGTTGATCGTCTTGACCAACGACGGCGAGTTCGCGCACCGGCTCGCGCATCCGTCGTTCGAGCTGACCAAGACCTACGTCGCCCAGGTGGAGGGTGTCGTCTCGACGGCGGTACGTCGACAGCTGCTCAGCGGTGTCACACTCGAGGATGGCCCGGTTCAGGTCGACGACTTCAAGGTGGTGTCCACCCAAGGCGGCAAGTCCATCGTGCAGGTGATCCTGCACGAGGGACGCAACCGCATCGTCCGTCGCTTGCTGGCCGAGGTCGGTAATCCGGTGGTGCAGCTGTCCCGCACCGCCATCGGCCCGATCCGGCTCGGTGACCTGGCGGCAGGCAAGGTGCGGGAGCTGACCAGCGCCGAGCTGGGCACGCTGCTCGACGCCGTCGGCCTCTGACAGCCTGACGCGACGTCTCAGCGCGACCAGGGCGTGCCAGCCAGCTGCCGGGCGTCACTACGCTCTGGGGATGAGCCTCCCGCGCCCCGACCCGACACCGACAGGGCAGCCGGCGACGCCTCCCGTGCTGGAGAGCCCCGTGCTGGACAGCCCGGTGCTGGAGGGCCCGGTGCTGGCGGGTCCGGTCCTCGTAGTCGGCGCGGGCATGATCGGCGCCTCGGTCGCGATGGCGTTGAGCGCCGGCGGGGTGCGGGTGCACGTCACCGACCTGGATGCTCGTGTCGCCCACGTTGCGGCGTCGAGGGGAGCCGGCTCCGACGAGGCGCCGCCGGCGGCCGATGTGCAGCTGGTGGTGGTAGCCACGCCTCCTGACCAGCTGGGGCGCGAGATCGCCACGGCGTTGTCGGCGTACCCGGGTGCCGTGGTCACCGACGTCGGGAGCGTGAAGGCAAAGCCCCTGGCCGAGGTGTGCGCGCTCGGCGTCGACACCAGCCGGTACGTGGGGAGCCACCCGATGGCGGGTAGCGAGCGCTCTGGCCCGATGGCGGCGGCTTTCGACTTGTTCGAGGGGCGGGCCTGGGCGGTGGTGCGCCGCGACGACTGTGCGCCGGCGGCGGTGGACACCGTGCTGGCGATGGTGGCGGCATGTGGTGCAACGGCTGTCGAGCTCGGCACCGACGACCACGACCTCGCGGTAGCTCGCACGTCCCATCTGCCTCATCTGATCGCGGCTCTGACTGCCGGTTCTCTCGCGCGCGCCCCGCACGACCACCTGGCGCTGAGCGGTCAAGGAGTGCGTGACGTGACCAGGATCGCGGCCGGTGATCCGGTGCTGTGGCGGCAGATCGTGCTCGCGAACGCCGACGCCCTTACCGACCTGCTGAGCGAGCTGCGGGACGGTCTCGACGAGCTCGTCGGCTCGTTGGGAAGAGGCGACGGCAACGACATCGAGGCGGTGTTGCGCGCCGGAGTCGCGGGCACGGAGGTCATCCCCGGCAAGCACGGTGGCCCGGCGCTGATGCTGACGACGGTCACAGTGGCCATCCCCGACACACCCGGGGCGTTGGCACGGCTCTTCGCCGACGCCGGTGAGGCAGGGGTGAACATCGAGGACCTGCGGATCGACCACGACCCAGCTCGCGCGTTCGGGCTCGTGGAGATCGACGTGGCGGAGGGCCGCGCCGAGACCTTGATCGAGGCACTGCGGTCCAGGGACTGGTCGGCACACCGATAACCTCGGACTGGTCGGCGTACCAGCGCGAGTGGCCGAGACCGATGAAGGGGGACAGCCCTCGTGGAGTCTGAGGACCTGCAACGCATGGTGATCGCGATCGATGGAACGGCCGGCTCGGGGAAGTCGAGCACCAGCCGCGGCGTGGCGGCTCGGCTCGGCTTGCGGTACCTCGACTCGGGGGCGATGTACCGGGCCATGGCGTGGCAGATGTTGCTCAAGGGTGTGGACGTCGGTGACCCGGACGCGGTGGCTGCGCACGCCGAGTCGGTGCGGATCGAGTCCGGCACCGATCCCGCGGACCCGACGATCCACCTGTCGGGGACCGACGTGTCGCGGCAGATCCGCTTTGCGGAGACGACCATGGCGGTGAGTGCGGTCAGCGCTGTTCCGCGGGTGCGTGAGCTGCTCGTACACCTACAGCGGGCGATCATCGGCGAAGGAGGCATCGTGGTCGAGGGCCGCGACATCGGGACGGTGGTGGCGCCGGACGCGGCGCTGAAGATCTATCTGGTTGCGGATCCGGCCGCCCGGGCCGCCCGTCGCTCGGCGGAGCTGGGAGAGGACCAGGTGCAGGACGTCAGGTCGGTCCAGCAGGACCTGGTCCGACGGGACTCGGTCGACTCGACCCGGGCGACTTCGCCGTTGAGCGCCGCGGACGACGCGGTCGTCGTGGACTCGACGGAGCTGTCTCTCGACGAGGTGGTCGAGACCATCGTGACTCTGGCCGAGGACCGTCTCTCGAGCCAGGCCGGTGACTGAGCCGTCAGGGGCCGTGAGGTCGTCGATGCCCGGTTGGGGCCCTCGACTCGATACAGTCTTCGGGGCACCGCTCAGTTCTGAGCAGCGGGCGTGGCCCGGACCAAGGCTCAGGTGGGGCAGTGCAGGCCGTTATCAAGGCAGCCCTCGCTGGGCTCGTGCAGGCGGCGAGCGAGCTGACGGGAAAGCGGCTGCCGTCGATGCCCGCCGCCGCTGCGGGTGCAGACCGGTAGCTGCGGGTACGCGCCTGGGGCGTTCGAACGGTTTGCCAGCAGAAGCATTGTCGGCACGAGAGGGAGACATGACCAGCGAGCAACCAACCCACGGCCCGGACGACGCGGCCTTGGTGGCTGGGCAGAGCCTTGAGCAGACAGCCGGGCCGCTTCCGGTGTTGGCGGTCGTTGGACGCCCGAACGTCGGGAAGTCCACCC
>JACCVA010000267.1 GCA_013698435.1 Nocardioidaceae bacterium
CCCGGTCGCAGGTGCAGCTCATGACCAAGCAGATCCTCGCCGAAGGTGTGCTCGCCGGCAGAGCCGACATGCGTAAGATTCGAGCCCCCGACGACCTGCACGCATGGATGGTGGAGCGGGGGACGGCGATGGCAGAGCAGCTTCGCCTCGGCGGCTGGACGGTTGCCGGCGACCTGGACGACCTGCTCCCGAGCGCACAGCCGACCGGTGGCACCCGGCCCGATGACGTCGACGATGCAGCGGTGGCCACGGTCGCGGTGGAGACGGTGGCACGGCTGCTTTTCGAGCGCGAGGACACCTTGCAACTGATGGCTCAACAGCGCACCTTGGCAAGCGAGCTGGAGAAGCGCGCTGCCCGCGTCGACGAGCTGCGCGATGAGCTGAAGCGCGAGCAGACCGAGCGGGAGTGGGAGCGCCGGCACCCCGTCCGAGGACAAACCCGACGTGTCACCCGCAAGGTGCGACGTCACCTCACTCGCGGAAGCGGAGCTGGCTGACCGTTGCATAAGTTTCGTGAGCGGGCGCCCCTTGCGTACGCTCGGTTGCCGTGGTTGAGTGATGGTCGCGTGGTTGAGACAACTGCCACCGGGTCGTTTCCTGAAAGGCCTTCAGCGAGTGTCTCCCATTTTTTCTTCCAGCGAAATTTCTTGCCATCTGCACCATTTCGGTGACTTCGACGGCGTCGGCACGGACGCTCACAGTCGCGAGGAGTACCGGGCCGCGAGGACCCGCGAGGTCCTCGAGCTGGCCGCCGCCTCCGAGGACCCCGACGAGGTGCAGCGGTTGTACGACGAGGTCGTCTTGCTCAACGTCGAGGTCGCAGAGTCCATCGTCATGCGCTACCGCAACCGGGGCGTTCCCGTCGACGACCTCGTCCAGGTGGCCTGCCTCGGTCTCGTCAAGGCAGCCCGCGGCTTTGACACCAACAAGAGCGACAACTTCTTGGGATATGCCGTGCCGACCATTCTCGGTGAGGTGAAGCGCTTCTTCCGGGACAGCGCCTGGGCCGTCCGACCGCCGCGGCGGGTTCAGGAGCTGCAAGCAGCCATCTCAGCGTCGACCGGCGAGCTCACCCAGCAGCTCGGCAGGACACCGACAGCGGGTGAGCTTGCCGAGGCGCTGGGCATCGAGACCTCCGACGTTGCTGAGGCACTCGCCGCCGACGGCTGCTTCTCCCCGAGCTCTTTGGACCGGCCGGTCGGCGACGGTGAAGGCGCTGCCCTGTCGGAGGTGCTCGGCGGGGCCGAGGGCGGCTTCGACCACGTCGAAGCGGTCGTCGCCCTCACACCGCTGTGCCGCAACCTGTCCGACCGGGACCGGCGCATCGTCTATCTGCGGTTCTTCCACGAGTGGACACAGTCGCGGATCGCCAGCGAGTTCGGAGTCACCCAGATGCAGATCTCGCGGCTGCTTACCCGCATCCTCAAGGAGCTGCGCGAGGAGCTGGGCACCGCCGAAGGGATGTCCACGAGCGCGCGGAGCCGGATCGCGTCCTAGTCCGGGGGCCGCCTGTGCCGCACTTGGGCCCGTGCACGCCCGGGCTGCACGGGTTAGAGCGGTTTTCGCGCCCGTGTCTTGCCTAAGCGCCTCCGCAAGGAGGAACCAGGAGGAGACATGCCCAAGACGACCAAGAGCGGCCAGCCGAAGCAGAGTGAGCTTCCGAGCACCCTGCGCCGGTCTCCCAAGAAGGCACAGGCGACCTTCACCAATGCCTACGACGCGGCCGCGGACCAGTACCACGATGAGGAGCGGGCCCACCGGGTGGCGTTCGCGGCGGTCAAGCACACCCACGAGAAAGTGGGCGACCACTGGGAGGCCAAGGAGCGCTCGGGTCCTTCGGATCCGCAAGCCGAGGGCGGCGCGAACACGAGCCGCGAGACAGCGGGCGGCGTCGACGCCAACGCCTCGAAGTCGCACCTTCTCGACGTGGCACGGCGCCTCGATGTCAGCGGCCGCTCCAAGATGAACAAGGCGGACCTCGTTACCGCGATCCAGAAGGCGAACGAGAAGGCGACCCGCCGCTCGCGCTAGTGGTCATCGACGGAAGTTCGTCGAAGGGTAGCCGTGGTCCAGGTG
>JACCVA010000301.1 GCA_013698435.1 Nocardioidaceae bacterium
CTGACCTCGGGCAGATGGAGGAGCGCGTCGCCCAGGTCCGCGACATCGCGGGCGTCGCGTCGATCGACACCGTCCTCTACACCGACGTCGTCAAGGACTCTCACCTTCCGCTCGGCGGTCCGCACTCATTCCGGCAGTTCGACCTCGACGACGTCGACCGCCGGCTGCTGACGCTGCTGCAGACCGAGCCCCGGATGCCGTATGCCGACCTCGCCGACCACGTGGGCTTGTCGCGCGGGGCCACCCGCGCCCGCGTCCTTCGGATGCTGAACGACGGAGTCGTCGTCGTCACCGGGATGGTGAACGCGACGGCGTTCGGCATCACCCAGATGTGCGGCTTCCAGGTCAACCTCGACCGCGAGGGGAGCGCGGCGGTGGAAAAGATTGCCTCGCTGCGCGACGTCGACTTCTTGGCCCGCACACTCGGGCGCTGCGACGTGATCGGCACGATCATCGCTCGCAACCGGGTCGACATGCACCAGGTGCTCGACGAGATCCGGGCGTACGACGGCGTCCGCGACCTGGAGGCGTGGTCGCACCTCGAGCTCGTCAAGGAGCGCTACTCGCCGCAGTCGGAACCCTCACTGCGTTCCGGTTGAGGGTGCTGCTGCGACGGCGCGAGCACCGGATGCAATGGTCGACCGCGGTCCCACCAGGCAAGCACGTTGCGCGCCGGGATCTCGACGTACCGGTGCAGCGAGGACGGCGACAGGTACGCGGCGTGTGGAGTGAGCAGCACACGTGGGTGGGAAACCAGCGGATGGTCGGTGGGCGGGGGCTCGTCGTTCAGCACGTCGAGCGCGGCGGCCGCCACCTGACCCGACTCGAGGGCCGCGAGCAGTGCGGCCTCGTCGACTAGCGACCCACGCGCGACGTTGACCACGACAGTGCCGCGAGGAAGTCTCGCCAGCGAGTCACGACCGAGAAGTCGTGACGTCGCGGGGGTCGCCGGCGCATGCAGGCTGATGCAGTTGCTGCGGGAGAGCAGGTCTGTCAGCGTCAGTCGCTCCACACCAGCCGGCCACCGCTCCTGCGGGGCCTGCGGATCATGCCCGACGACCGACCCGAACAGCGGCGCAGCGAGCTCGGCGAGCCGAGCGCCGATCTGTCCTACACCGACGATGCCGAGCGTCAGGTCCGCCGGCAACCGCGGAGGCTCGCGGTCGTCATCGTTCCATCGCCCGGCTCGCACACCGGCGTCCAGACCGGGCAGGTCGCGCACCAGAGCCAGAAGCATCGAGAGCGCGTGCACCGCGACCTCCTCCGTGGCCGCTGCCGGCACGTTCGCCACCCACAGCTCGCGCCGGCGAGCCTCGACAACATCGACCATGTCGGTGCCGGCAGAGTGGGTGGCCACCAGCTTCAGCGCCGGGAGCCGCTCGAAGCAGGACGCGCCCACGTGCTGATAGCCGACCATCAGCGAGACCACCCGCTGCAAGGTTGCGTCGTCCGGACCGTCTGCATCCTGGACGACCTCGATGCCCCGTCGACGCAGCAGGTCAAAGCCCGGACGGGGGTCCAGACCTTCCAGGTCGAGGTAGAGCGCGGCCGGGCGGCCGGGTGGGGTGCGGTCCGTCATCTGGTGACTATGACGAATAGATAGGTGAACTTCAACGAGACAGGCTAATCGAATGTCGTATGAGGAAGCGGCAGACGTTAGTGTTCACAATTGTTCAGCTGACTGCTACGTTCGGGCTTCGTCCTCGGATCTATAGACCGTCAGGAGGTTGCCCGTGCAGCTTGCTCAGCAGTCCGCCGACGCGTGGCTCCGCCAGCACGATCGAGAGACGTCCGCCTGGCACCGGCACATCTGGGAGCTGGCGGAGCCGGCCTGGCGCGAGTACGAGTCGTGCCGGTGGTTCGTCGAGAAGCTCCGCGCCCACGGCTTCGAGGTCGAGGAGGGCAGCGGCGCGATGCCGACAGCGTTCTGCGCGAGCTGGTCCAACGACGCCGGTGCCGGGCCCACGCTGCTGAGCTACGCCGAGTACGACGCCGTGCCCGGCAACTGCCAGGCCGCCACCACGAGCCGGGAGCCCCGCAACGGGCTGTCGGCGTATGCGCCTGGACACACCGACCCGCACTCCGCCCTGGGCATCTCGACGCTCGCGGGCGTGCTTGCCACCCAGCAGGCCATGCGCGACCACGGCATCGGCGGTCGGCTGCTGTACACCGGGGAGCCGGCGGAGAAGATGCAGGGCTCGAAGGTCGTGCACGGGCTGCGTGGCTACTACGACGACGCCGACGCGATCATCAGCTTCCATCCGTTCTACATGCTGCCGCTGTGCAACACGGCCCGCTGGGACACCCACTGCGGGGCGTACTACAGCCGCATCTACACGTTCGTGTGCGACGAGCCGCAGACGTGGAGGCGTGGAGATCCGACCAGCCCGATCCCGGCCTCGCACTCGGCTGCGCGCGCCCCTGGTGCAGACGCCGCCCTCGCCACGATGTACTCGCTGACCAAAACCACCCAAGACGCGATGCTGCCGGCGGTCGGCGGCTGGTCGCTCAGCGAGGCGATCCTGACAGCCGGGCAGGCGACTGCGGACAACCTGCCTGCGTCGATCGCACAGATCCAGTACTCCTGGCGGTGTACCGACCTGGCCTCGGCGGACGCGGTCCTCGAGGTGCTCGACGCCAACGCGCGCTCCGCCGCCGCCGCCACCCACACCCGGCTGCACGAGCGATGGGTCGCGCGCAACCGCCCGGGCATCGCCAACCACGCGCTCGCGCAGGTCGCGTGGGACCAGCTCCAGCGCGTCGGTCCCCCGGCGTACGACGGGGAGGCCATCGCGACCGCGCAGGAGATGCAGCGCGCACTGGGCATGGAGCCGAGCCCGCGGCCCTTCCTCCCGGAGACCGAGCAACTGATCGCCCCCTGGGACGCCGAAGCGGCGCTTCGCCGTCACCTGCCGGCCGACCAGCGCAACTGGACGTCCGACGACTACGTCGAGATGACGTGGTACGCCCCCACCGTGCGGTTCTACGTCGCCCGGCCGACGCTTGCCCCCGTTGACGGCACGTCGGCGTACCCGGCGTGGGTGATGAACGCCCTCGGCGGCATCGGGGCGACCATCGACCCGATGATCCGCACTGCCTCGAGGGTCGTCGCCGGCACCCTGCTCGACCTGCTGACCTCACCGCAGACGTTGGAGCGAGCCAAACGTGAGCACGAGGAGCGGCGCGCTGCCGCTGGCGATCTGCAACCGCTCCTGCCGAGAGACTTCACCGCGCCGATCGACTACCGATGGCCGGAGTACGTCACGACCGCGCGAGGCAGCGACTGGTGCATCCCCGACTCGACCGAGCCCTGGTCCCGGCCCCTCGACGCCAGCACCGAGCCACGGACGGAGAAACCATGACCGACCCTGTCGTCTTCCAGGGCGGGCCTATCCGGCTGATGCAGGAGGATGATCTCGCAGCCGACATGCCCGACGCACTGCTCGTCGAGGACGGGCTCATCCGCGCCATCGGCACTTTCGACGACGTACGTCGGGCAGCCACCGGAGCGCCGCGGCAGGTCGACCTCGACGGTCGGACGCTGCTGCCGGGCTTCGTCGACGCCCACACCCACACGCTGCTCCACGGGTCGGGACTGGAGTGGGTGGACCTCTCCGACGTCAAGACGGTCGATGACATCGTCGACCGGCTGTCGCGACGTGCCGCCGAACGACCCGGCAGCCCGGTGCACGGCTACGGCTACGACCAGTCCCTGCTGCAGGATCGGCGGCACCCGAGCGCCCGGGACCTCGACCGGGTCACGACAACCCAGCGCGTACAGATCCAACACGCCAGCGGGCACGGTTACGCCCTCAACACCAACGCTCTGCGCGACTTCGGCATCACCGCACAGACTCCGACGCCGACCGGCGGCAGGATCGACCGCGACGACCGGGGCGAGCCGACCGGCGTGGTGTTCGACGCCGCCTGCGACCTGCTCACCGGGCCGGAGGGCGTCAAGGTCTCCAACCACGGGCCCAACTTCCACCTGCCGTCCAACGACGACGACGTGTCCCGGATGTTCGAGCTGGGTCAGACGTCGCTGCTGGCTGCCGGCATCACCACGATCTGCGATGCCCAGGTCACCGAGCTCGAGATGGCGGCGTACCTGCAGGCCCGTGACAGCGGGCGGCTCCGGATGCGGGCGCATCTCATGCTGCTGTCGAACAAGCTCGAGCACCTGAAGGCGCTCGGTCTCACTTCCCGGCTCGGAGATGACTTCCTGGAGCTGTACGGCGTCAAGGTGTACGCCGACGGCTCGGTGATCGCCCGCACGGCGTATCTAGGTGCGCACGGCTGTTGCGGCGATCCGACACCCAGCGGCTACCTCTATCACGAGCCGGCCGAGCTCCAGCAGCTCATCACGACCGCTCACGCGATGGGTCTCCGCACCGGAACCCACGCGCAAGGTGACGTGCCGATCGGGCTCGTCCTCGATGCGATCGAGCGCGCGCGGGCCACCCACCCGCGACCGGGGCTCGTGCACCGGATCGAGCACTGCGGGTTCCCCACGGATCAACAGGTGGGCGCGATGGCACGGCTCGGGGTGGTGCCTGTCCCGCAACCGATGCAGGTGCACCTGTACGGCGACTCGTTGATCGAGGAGTTCGGGGACTGGGGTGGGAGCTTCTACCCCTACGGCACGTTCGAGCAGGCGGGTGTTCCCGTCGTCATCTCCTCCGACGCCCCCGTGACCTCACCTGGTCCGCTGCGTGCCGCCTGGGCGGCGATCAGCCGACAGACCGCGGCTGGTGACGTCGCAGGAAGCCCGCGTCAGCAGGCGAGCCGTCCGGCGGCGCTGCGGGGAATCACCGCCGCGCCGGCCAAGCTGCTCGGCCGCAGTGATGTCGGCAGGCTCGTGGCCGGCGGGCAAGCCGACCTCGTGCTCGCTGACACGGACCCGGTCACGTGTGCGCTCGACGACCTCGCCACGGCGGTCGTCACCGAGACGTGGCTCGCCGGATCTCCCGTCTGGTCGCAGACCTCCGGGCTGGCACCGGTCTTGACCGGCTCATGACAGCCGGGGACGCGGGGCAGCTGTCCGGTGGACATGCCGTCGTCGACAGTCTCGAGCGAGCCGGAGTCGAGCTCGTCTTCGGGATTCC
>JACCVA010000315.1 GCA_013698435.1 Nocardioidaceae bacterium
ACTCGCGAATCTTCAGCGCCTCCTCGACGGCGTACTCGTCGAGCTCGGACAGCACACCGTCGACGCCGGTGCGGTCGACCGTGTGGTCGGGGTTGAACCTCCGGTCCGCGGTGGCGTCCGGGACGTACTTCACGCAGACAACGATCTTCATGGCCGGATGGCCTCCTCGTGACGCTTAGGGTCCGCTCGGCTGCGGCGGTGCGGTCTGTCGCCCATCATCACCTACCGCTGCGGCGCCGCCCTTGCCAGGTGTGGCCACCGACGAGAGGGTACAGGCGTGAAGTCGTAGCCGGCGACGCAGTGAGTCTGCCCACCAGGCATGACTACCGGCCGGGCAAACGAGAGGAAGAAGACCTCATGTCAGACCCACGGACACCTCCGCCAGCAGACCGACCTTCCAGCACCCCCGGCGAGCATCGCGCCGACACCGAGTCGACCGAGTCGACCGGATCGACCGGCGCGGCCAGCTACGAGGACCGCGACCGCGACGGCATCCCCGACGACCAAGAGCGCACCACCGCCGTCCCCACAACCGACCGCGACCGCGACGGCATCCCCGACCGCGACGAGCGTCAAACGTCGGCGTCTGCCGTGGCTGCGGCACCGGTTGCCGCCTCGGACCACCGCCAGGCGCAAGAGATCCGGCGTGAGGAGTTCGGGGGCTTCAACGTCGGGGCGGACTTCTTCGGCTGGCTGGTGGCGGTAGCGCTCACCGTGCTTCTCACGAGCATCGTCGGTGCTGCCGCGGCTGCCATCGGTGAGTCACTCAACGTCGACCGCAGCGACGCCGAGCGCGAGGCCAACACGTTCGGACTTGCGACCGCGATCGCGCTGCTGGTGATCTTGATGCTGGCCTACTATGCCGGCGGCTACGTCGCCGGTCGGATGTCGCGTTTCGATGGAGGCCGCCAGGGGCTCGGCGTCTGGTTGTTCGGACTGCTGATCACCCTCGTCGCTGTCGGGCTGGGGCTCTTGTTCGGTGACCAGTACAACATCTTGGACCGAGTCGACCTGCCGTCGATCCCGATCCCTGACAACACCCTCACGACGGGTGGGCTGATCACTCTGGCCGCCGTGCTGGTCGGCACCTTGCTCGCGGCCTTCGTTGGTGGCAAGGTCGGCCAGCGCTACCACACCAAGGTGGACCGGGTGGGGCTGCGCAGTGACCGCGGTTGACCTACGTCAGGCTCGGATGAACCGGTCGAGGGTGCGGCCACCGATCAGATAGGCGACCGCGGCCAGGCCCCAGCTGACGAGGTGGTTCTTCACCGAGTCGGGTCCGGTGCGCGCTCCCTGCCTGTTCTCGCGGTAGAAGTCAAAGATGCGCCAGAAGGGGCCGTCGATCGTGTTGGCGACGTCGAGCACCGCCTGGACAATCGCGTTCTCCTGATTGGCGTCGAGGGCAATCAGCAGCGCGCCCATCGCCAGTACCACCGCGGCCAGCACTGCAACCGACCAGACGATGGAGGCGATCAAGCTGCGGATGAGGTCGGAGCCCGCCTTGACCGTCTTGCTCGTGCCGGCACCGAACGGCTTCGGGGCGCCGTCCTCGTTCGCTGACGGGCGCGAAGTCTCGCCGGTCTTGTCGGCCACAGCGACGGGCTCCCTTCGCAACTGTCAGACTCATGCCTGCGTCGGGATAACTCCGAAACGTGGCCGAGGCTACGGTGCCACCGCAAACGGGGCGCCTGCAGCGCTCATCAGCGCCCCTCGAAGACCGCCTTTCCGGGTCCGTTCTCGATGAACGAGGTCATACCGATCGAGCGGTCCTCGGTGGCGAACAACGCCGTGAACTGCTGTCGCTCGAGCTCGAGTCCGGTCTCCAGGTCCACCTCCAGCCCACGGTCGACGGCCTCCTTGGCCGCACGCAGCGCGTACGCCGGTCCGGTGGCGAACCTCGACGCCCAGGCGACCGCCTCGGCGTAAACCTGACCTATGGGGACGACCTTGTCGACGAGGCCGATCGCCAGCGCCTCGTCAGCCGCCACGAACCGGCCGGTGAAGATGATCTCCTTGGCCTTGGCCGGCCCCACGAGCCGGGAGAGCCGCTGTGTGCCGCCCGCCCCGGGGATGATGCCGAGGGCGATCTCGGGCTGGCCGAGGTTCGCGTCCGCGGCGGCGATCCGGATGTCAGCGCAGAGCGCGAGCTCGCAGCCCCCGCCGAGGGCGTAGCCGGTCACCGCGGCGACGACGGGTTTCGGGATCCGTGCCACCGCCGTCAGCGACGACTGCAGCGCCCCTGACCGCCGGACCATGTCGGTGTAGGACATGCCGGCCATCTCCTTGATGTCCGCCCCCGCTGCGAACACTTTCTCTCCGCCGTAGACGATGACGGCGCGGATGTCGTCGCGGTCGGCTGCCTCGGTCGCCGCCTCGCGGATCTCCTCCTGCAGCTGCACGTTCAGCGCGTTCATCTTGGGCCGGTCGAGCCGAATGGTCCCGATGCTGTCGGCCATCTCGAGCCGTACGAACTCGCCCTGCATGTCTGCTCCTCGCATCTCGTCCTCACGGTCGTGCCGGCGGCTCCGAGCGCGAGGGGGAAGGACTTTCGAGACATGACCCTAGTCGCTCCGTCACACTGTCGCGGTGACGCGCGACCAGCCCTGGCCCCAGCCCATCAGCCCCGGTGACCATCGGCGGCTCGGCGCGTCGTACGACGGGGCCGGCACGAACTTCGCGGTGTGGGCACCCGACGCCGAGGCCGTGTACGTCTGCCTTTTCGACGACGACGGTGAAGAGGCGCGGATCGCTCTTCCGGAGCAGACCTGCGGCGTCTGGCACGGCTACCTGCCACTGGTCGCCCCCGGCCAGCACTACGGCTTCCGCACCGAGGGCAGGTGGGATGCCGCAGCCGGCCACCTCTTCAACATCGACAAGCTGCTGCTCGACCCGTATGCCCGGGCGATCGACAAGACGCTGACTCCCCACCCGGTGCTCAGCGCGATGACCGAGGACGGGGGCCGCAATCCCGGCGACTCCGCACCGGTCACGCCGCGCAGCGTCGTGGTGGGGCCTGACGACTTCGAATGGGGCGACGACCATCGCCTCGACGTCGCGTGGTCCGACACGGTGATCTACGAGGCCCATGTGCGGGGACTGAGCCGGCTGCACCCCGACGTACCGGTCGAAGAACGCGGCAGCTTTGCCGGGGTGGGACATCCGTCCGTCATCGCGTACCTCAAGGACCTGGGTGTCACCGCGGTCGAGCTGCTGCCGACGCATCACTTCCTGTCGGAGCCGTACCTCAGTGAGCGAGGACTCATCAACTACTGGGGCTACAACACCATCGGATTCTTCGCCCCGCACGCCGGCTACTCGTCATCCGGCACGCGCGGTGAGCAGATAGACGAGTTCAAGCGGATGGTGAAGAACCTGCACGCCGCCGGCATCGAGGTGATCCTCGATGTCGTCTACAACCACACGGCAGAAAGTGAGCTCGACGGGCCGGCAGTGGCGTTCCGCGGATACGACGACGGCTCCTACTACCGCCGTGACGGCCGTGGCAGGTACGACGACGTGACCGGATGCGGCAACACGGTCCAGGTGTCGGAGCCGCAGGTGCTCCGGCTGGTCATGGACTCGCTGCGCTACTGGGTGACGGACATGCACGTAGACGGGTTCCGGTTCGACCTCGCGGCGGCGCTTGCCCGCAACGGCCCCAACATCGACCTGCACGCGGCGTTCCTCACCGCAGTCAACCAGGACCCCGTCCTGCGTGAGGTGAAGCTGATCGCCGAACCGTGGGACGTCACTCACGAGGGATACCTGGTGGGCAGGTTCCCGCCCCCCTGGTGCGAGTGGAACGACAAGTTCCGCGACGCCGTCCGGGACTTCTGGCGCGGCAGTGCCGACGGGGTTCGCGACCTGGCGTTGCGTTTCTCGGGGTCGAGCGACCTGTACGCCGACGACGGCAGACAGCCCTCTGCCTCGGTCAACTTCGTGACTGCACACGACGGGTTCACCCTGCGCGACCTGGTGACGTACGACGCGAAACGCAACGACGCCAACGGCGAGGGTAACCGTGACGGAACTACTCACAACCGGTCGTGGAACTGCGGGGTTGAGGGCGAGACCGATGACGAGGAGGTCCTCCGTCTGCGGCACCGCCAGGCCGCTAACCTGTTGGCCACCTTGCTGCTCTCGACCGGCGTTCCGATGATCACTGCAGGCGACGAGCGCGGACGCACGCAGAACGGCAACAACAACGCCTTTTGCCAGGACAACGAGACGTCGTGGCTGTCGTGGGACGAGAAGAGCTCATGGGCGGACCTGCACGAGCTGTCACGACAGCTCCTTCGGCTGCGCTCGGAGCATGCGGTGCTTCGTCAGGCGCAGTTCTTCAACGGAACACCGCACGCCGTGCACGGACGCAAGGACATCACCTGGCTGCTACCCAACGGCGAGGAGATGACCGACGACGCCTGGAACGACCCCCGCACTTCGACGCTCGGGGTTTTCCTGGCCGGCGACGCGCTGCGCCACAAGGGCGGTGGAATGCCCCGACGAGACGCCTCGTACCTGATCTGGATGCACGCCGGCGACCACCCGGTAGAAGTGAGGCTGCCAGCCCAGTGGGCCGAGCACTACGTCACCGTGCTGCGGACCGATGCCGTCACCGACGCCACGCCACTGGAGCCGGGCAGTGTCGTGACCTTGCTGCACCACAGCTTCGCCCTCTTCGAGGCGGTCAGCGAGGACGACTAGTGGTGATCTCTGTTAGTTCATCGAGGACCACTAGCGGGTGAAGACGGGATGCGTCTGCTCCACCTGCAGCGACCTGGCAATGTCGAGCAGCAACGCCTCGTAGACCTCCCAGTCCTCCAGGCAGGGTGTCGACAACGTGATCATCGCGGCATGTTCGTGACCCGGCACCGGCAGCAGCACCGACATCTCTCGAAGTGTCGCCCCTACCTCGCCAGTGGAGGCGTCACCTGGCACCGCCGGACGCTCGACCACAGTAGTGACGGCAGGATGCATCCCCAGCTCACGGATGTCGACGCGGGCACACCGGCCCTCGCGTCGCATCGCCTCCCCCGCACCCATCACCGCGAGCCCCTGGTCGGCGGTTCCTGTCGGGTGCAGTGCGACGGTGAGCGTCGCCGTCGAGGGCCGGCCCTCGAGCTGGACGGCACAGAAGGCCGTACCGATGACGGTGCCGCGCGACAGCCGGATGGCCAGCGCCTCCAGGTACAGCGAGAGGGCCTCGCGCTGCCCCGGATCCGTCAGACCCATGTCTTCGAGGACCCGGAGCTGCGATGCTGTCCGGGTCTCGGTCTCGGTCTCGGTCTCGAGCGGAACCTGGTGGAAGTCCGGCGGCACGTCCAGGACGATCACCCGGGCGGCCAGCGTTTGGGGGCCTAGCTGCACAGCAATCCTCACTCACCGCTGCCCAGCTGTGCCCCGGTCGCTCCGGCAGGGGCAGCGCCGGCCCTGCGACCAGACATCCGGCGGTTCAGGCCGCCGGACTGGCGAATCGCGAACGTCGCCTCCGGCAGCGCCGCCGGTGCGACCTCGAGCCACTGCCGGCGCAGCGCCCGGATCAGCCGGTGCGAGCCGGGGCTGCGCGCGATGATGTCGCTCACGCCTGCCGCCTCACCGGGCTTGCGTCCAAGCGCGGCGATCCCGACCAGCTCGGAGATGACGGTAGTGAGCCCGGCGACCTCACCCAGCGCGATCGCCGTACGCAGCAGCTCAGGTGCCTCCGCGGCAA
>JACCVA010000357.1 GCA_013698435.1 Nocardioidaceae bacterium
TTCCTTCCGACGCGCTGTGCAGGCCGGCCTCGGCGATCGCGTCGTGGACGACCTTGCGCTCGAACGGCGTCATCGGCGCCAGCTTCACTGGCTCCTGGGTCTCGCGGACCTCGGCGACGGCGTCCTCGGCGAGCTCGACCAAGTTCTTGCGCAAGTCGGCACGGAAGCCACCGATGTCGAGCATCAGCCGGGACCGCTCCCCGGTCTCACGGTAGACCGCGAGCCTGGTCAGTTCCTGGAGTGCGTCAAGCACCTCGCCATTGTCACCGACGAGTGCATCGAGACCGTCACCCACGATGGAGACGGCGGCGCGATCACCCTCGACGTCCATGTCCAGGTCGCCATCGAGGTCGGCGATGTCGAGCAGTTCTTCCAGGTAGTCCGCGGCGATGTCGCCTTCGGCCTCGAGCTGCTGGAGCTTGGTCGACCCGTCGCCGTCATCAGCAACGCCCTCGAGCGCCTCGCCCTCGCCGGAGGTGTCGACACCATCGGCGGTCGCCGTCTCGGGAGCATCGAAACTCGGGGTGGTCTCTTCGGCGGTGGCCGCCGGGGACTCGCTCATGAGGCACTTCCTTGGTTTGTTGTGGTCAGGGGGAGCGGTGCAGCGCCTACTTGCGCTTGCGTTGGCTCCGGCTCTGCTTGCGGGGTTGGGCGCGTGGTGGTGGCTTGGGGTCGTCCGGACCCTCCAGCGCCGCGACGGCACCCCCTGGATCATCCGGTTTGCCACTGCCGGCCGGTGAGCCACCACGTTTGGCAGCGTCACGTGCCGCCTTGGCGGCGAAGGCAGGCGTGCCCGGCGTCGGGTTGTTGCGGATCACGTAGAACTGCTGACCCATCGTCCAGAGGTTCGATGTCGACCAGTACAGCAGCACGCCGATCGGGAACGCGATGCCGCCGACAGCAAAGACCACCGGCAAGACGTACAACAAGATCTTCTGCTGCTGGGCATACTGCCCGGTGAGTGCCGACTCGGGCATGTTCTTGCGCATCAGTTGCCGCTGCGTGGTGAACGTGGTGATCGTCATCAGCACCACCAGCACCATCGTCAAGACCTTGGCCGCCACGTTGTCACCAGAGCTGGTGAAGGAGTCCGAGATCGGTACGCCGAAGATCTCGCCATCGCGGAGCAGGCGGGCGAGATCAGCCGTCATGAATGCGACACCGTCGCCGTCCGCCGCCTTGTTGAGGGTGCGGAAGAGCGCCAGGAAGATCGGCATCTGGAGCAGCAGCGGCAGACACGAAGCCAGCGGGTTGGTGCCGGTGTCCTTGTAGAGCTTCATCGTCTCCTGGGTGAGACGCTCCCGGTCGTGCCCGTACTTCTTCTGCAGCTCCTTGACCTTGGGCTGGAGGAGCTGCAGGTTGCGGCTGTTCTTGATCTGCTTCACGAACAACGGGATGAGCGCAGTGCGGATGACCACCGTCAGGCTGACGATCGACAGTGTCCAGGCCCACCCCTGGTCGAAACCGAGCACACCGTTGTAGAGCTTGTGGAAGACCACGAGGATGCCGGACGTGACGTAGTACAGCGGCGTCATGATCGTGTGCCCGAGCGACACGAAGAAGTCGATCACACCATGTCCTCGCTGATGCCTGAGGGGGCTGGCGCCCGCCAGGAAAACTGAGTCGGCACCGGGTCATAGCCCCCGGCTGACCAGGGATGACACCGGCTCACCCGGCGCGCGGCCAGCCAGCTGCCCCGGGCGGCGCCATGTCGGTCCACCGCGTCGAGCGCGTACGCCGAGCACGATGGGTGGTAGCGGCATACCTGGCCGTAGATCGGGCTGATCACCAGGCGATAGGCACGCAGCATCCCCATCAGAACGTACCTCATGCCGGTGCGGCCGCCAGTCGCTCCAGGCAGCGGTCGATGTCGGCGCCGAGCGCGGCGTACGACGCGACGGCCGCCTGTGGGGTTGCCCGCACTACCAGCAAACCCTCGGGCAGCCGGTCGAGTCTGGCGCGTATCAGTTCGCGAAGCCGGCGCCGCACCAGGTTGCGGACCACTGCACCCCCGACGCCGCGGCTCACGACGAACCCGACGCGCGGGGGGCCGGGCATCGGGGCGCCTGCAACGTGCACGACCATCGTCGGGCTGGACGCGCGCCGTCCCCGGCGGATGGCTCGCTGGAAGTCTCCGGTACGGCGCAGGCGGTGAGAAGGGGGGAGCACGGGTGCGCGCAGCTCAGGTGGCGAGCCGGTTGCGACCCTTGCGACGCCGTCCGGCCAAGATGGCGCGGCCGGCACGGGTGCGCATCCGCAGGCGGAAGCCGTGCGTCTTGTTGCGCTTACGGTTGTTCGGCTGGAACGTGCGCTTGCTCACGGGGGGACTCCGAGGATCGACGTGCGGAATGCTGCGGCTCAGCCGGCTCCAGAGCAGTGTCTCGGCTCAACCGCTCATCCACACGGAGATAAGTCGACATATCTATGTAGGTATCACAGACAGCCTGAGGTTGTGGACATGCGGCACAAGCCGACACCGGTGCCGACTGACCTACGGTACGGGCTGGCGCCGCGACGGGTCAAACCAGGGCCGTCGCGACGCGGGCCCGACGCCGAACCCTCAACCCTCACAGAGAAAACGGCGCCACGACACCCCGACACGCGCCGACGCGCCGGGTTGGCACAGAGATTTACGACCACCTGTGGAGAACCCTTGTAGTGGCATGCCCATTGTTGTTAGCGTCCCGTCGGCACGATGTTTTTCCCCGCCGCTTCTTCGGCGCCTCGCGCACATCCGTCTTTCCGGTGCACCACAATGTGCACAGCCTGTGGACAACTATGTGGACGTAGCCCTGCTGTCGACCACGCGGGCCCGATCGAACACCATGGGAGTGAGAAGCCGCGATGACTCAGGGCCCCAACCTCGTCGACGTCTGGCGGCACATCGTCGAGGACCTCCCAGCTAGCCACCGCGCCTGGCTCGCGGCCTCCAAGCCCGTCACCTTGCACGAGAACACCGCGATCGTCGCGGTGCCCGACGACTTCACCCGCAGCCAGTTGGAGACACGGTTACGCCCGCGCCTTGAGCACGCACTCAGCCAGGTCCTGGGTCACCAGGTCCGCCTGGCGGTGACCGTCGACACCTCGCTGGTCGACCCGGACGCCCCACTGGCCGACGACGACTTCGACCAAGACGGGCTAGGCCCGGTCCTGGCCGAGCAAGCGCCGGCGGTGGTACACACCGACGCAGCCGACCGGATCGGGCATCCCATCGCTGGCGGCAGCGTCAAGGACACCCGGCTCAACCCGAAGTACGTCTTCGAGACCTTCGTCATCGGGTCGTCCAACCGGTTCGCCCACGCGGCCGCTGTCGCGGTCGCCGAGGCGCCAGGCAAAGCGTACAACCCGCTCCTCATCTACGGCGACTCCGGGCTGGGCAAGACGCACCTGCTGCACGCGATCGGCCATTACGTCCGCAACCTTTACACCGGGGCCCGGGTGCGCTACGTCAGCAGCGAGGAGTTCACCAACGACTTCATCAACGCGATCCGTGACGACCGTGCGGCCGGGTTCCAGCGGCGCTACCGCGACGTCGACGTGCTGCTGATCGACGACATCCAGTTCCTCGAGGGCAAGATCCAGACACAGGAAGAGTTCTTCCACACGTTCAACACGCTGCACAACGCCAACAAGCAGATCGTCATCACCTCCGACCGACCACCGAAGCGGTTGGCCGCGCTCGAGGACCGGCTGCGCAACCGGTTCGAGTGGGGCCTGATCACCGACGTGCAGCCTCCTGACCTCGAGACCAGGATCGCGATCCTTCGCAAGAAGGCGGCCACCGAGCGGCTCACCGCGCCGCCCGACGTGCTGGAGTTCATCGCCAGCAAGATCCAGACGAACATCCGCGAGCTCGAGGGCGCCCTGATCAGGGTCACTGCGTTTGCCAGCCTCAACCGGCAGCCGGTCGACCTGACCCTCGCCGAGATCGTGCTCAAGGACCTCATCCCCGAAGGTGGCGAACCGGAGATCACCGCCGGCGTCATCATCGCGCAGACGGCGGCGTACTTCGGGCTGTCGATCGACGACCTGTGCGGCACCAGCCGTAGTCGCGTGCTCGTCACCGGCCGCCAGATCGCCATGTACCTGTGCCGAGAGCTCACCGAGCTGTCGCTGCCGAAGATCGGCCAGCAGTTCGGCGGTCGCGACCACACCACCGTCATGCACGCCGACCGCAAGATCCGGCAGCTGATGGCCGAACGACGCAGCGTCTACAACCAGGTCCGCGAGCTCACGAACCGCATCAAGCAGCAGGCACGGCAGCAGTGATCGACGTGTCCCAGCGGTCCCACACATCCTGGGGACAAAGTTGTGGACTCCGATCCACCAAGCACGTGTTTCCTGTGCACGGCTGTGGATACTCCGGGTCCAGCGCGTTGGTCGTCCACCGGACGAGTTCCCGGCCGACCTGGTTGTCAACAGCTCACGCCGGTCAACGCACCAGCCATGACCTGCGGTTTTGCCGTTTGTCCCCAGTGTCCACCGTTGCTATGGCGACAACGGGAACAACATATGGCTCCCTTCCTTCAACGTCTGTCCGGTGCTCAGGCTGGGGACAACCCGTTCGCGTTCGCCCCACGTCTGCCATCCAGGCGGCCCGCGTGGGAGGATGCACACCCACCCAGACCGGGCACCGGCCGGTCGCGCTCACCGTGTTCACCGCGCAGCGCCGTGAGCAGCAGGCAGGAGGCATGGCATGAAGTTCCGCGTCGACCGCGATCTGCTCGCCGAGGCGGTTGCCTGGACCGCCCGCAGCATTCCGACGCGCCCCGGGACACTGCCGCAGCTGGCGGGGATCTTGGTCACGACCGGACCCGACGGACTCACCCTCA
>JACCVA010000373.1 GCA_013698435.1 Nocardioidaceae bacterium
CGAAGTCGGCGAACGCCATGCTCGAGCGGGCGATCCGAGCGAGCTCCGTCCATCGCTCCTCCGCCGAACGGAAGTACCGCTCCTTCTGAAAGGCGCCGAAGATGATCGGCTGTTCGGCTCGCGCGCAACACTCGTCCTCGATGGCCCAGGACAGCGCGATCAACGTCGCCTTCTTGAGCCGCTGGGGCTGCAGATGCGGGTGCGTACGCCGCATCGCCGCGAAGACCGACGGAGGGCCCGGGGCCTCCTGGGCGGCCGCCTGCGCGAGGCTGACCTCCGCAATCGCGACCTCGAGCCGAACACCGGCATCACGGCGCCGGATCACCCGCTGAACCAGGTCGACGTCGGTGTCGGTGTAGCGCCGGTGGCCACTGTCGCGCCGCGTCGGCCGCGGGAACCCGTGCCGGGTCTCCCACATGCGCAACGTGGCGGGCTGCAACCCGGTCCGTTCAGCGAGGTCGCCGATGGACAGGCTCGCCGGCTCCTGACCGAACTCACAGGTTCGGGGTTGCGTTTGCTCGATCATGCTGTCACAGTAACCTAAACAATCCGTTGAGGAAAGCGTTTAACTTTCCTCGCTACCGAGGAGCATCGCATGACCGACAGCATGACCGAAGCCAGCACCACCTCAAACGACGTCGTCGACTGGACCGACCTTGGCCGCGAGATGTGGTCCTTCCTCACCGGCCGTGAGGCGGCGATCAACTACCGCTTCATCGACATGGCCGTCGAGGTCCCCCGCGACACCGGCCCGAAGGCCCCCCGAGCCACCTGGAAGCTCAACGGCACCCTGCAGATCACCACCAAGGACAACGCCGTCTCGCCCGAGCCGACCGCCTGATCCATGGCGACCGAAATGACCGTAGACGCCGAGCTTGAGTTCTCCGTCGACATCCCGGGCTCGCGAACCGCGACCGGAGTGCTGACGGGCTCCGGCAAGGCTCTGCAGCTGAGGGTCAGCAACCCCGTGCTGTTCGCGGGTCGGTCGGATGCGGCCTCGATCCGAGGGCTGGCCAAGGGGCTGGCTGACCGAGGACTGTCCCTCAGCGTGACCGCGCCCTCCGGGCCGCTGGTCACGCTGGGGGTAGCCCGGACCTCGTGGCTCCAGCGGCGGGTAACGGGCTCGCGGCATGTCCGCATCGAACGAGGTGCCGGCCTGTGGTCCTTGCTCCGTGGGCGATCGCGGTCCCCAGGGGTAGGCGCGCTGCCCGCCGCGATCCTCGTGCCACCGCCGACCGTGACCCCTCTCGCCCCGACGATGGCGCGTCGGCCTCGTCGCCGCGTCACCACCACGCACGACCCGAACCGCGGCGGCAACCCGAGGCTGGTGATGGCGCCTCGGCAGCATCCGGGACTGCTCGACCGGCAGGAGGAGTTCCTGCTGCGCGACGACGTCACCAGAATCGGCAGCGGCCCCGACTGCGACATACGCCTGGCCGGTCTCGCACCGCTGCACGCCGAGGTCCGGCACGACGATCGCGACGAGTTCGTGCTCGTACGGCTCGGTGGCCGCGCCGAGGACACCCGCGTCCACGGAGCGCCGGCAAGCGAGGCGATCCTGCGCACCGGATCTGGAGTGGACCTTGGGGAGTGGCACCTGTCCTACTTCCGCGAGGAGTACGCCGATCACGGCCGTCCCCATGGTGGACGCATCGGCGGTGAGCTCGGATATCAGCGCCCTCAATCTCCGAGGACTGCCGTCCAGGGTGAGGGGGCCGGAGCTTCGTGACGTCGTCAGGTCCCGTCCTGGTCGCCGGTGCGTCGGGATTTGTGGGACGGCGGCTCTGCCGCGCGCTCACGGCCGCCGGGCACGACGTCCGGGCGATAACGAGGCAACCGGATGGCTACCCCGGAGAGGGCAAGCCGGTGTATGGCGACGTCCACGACGCCTCCTCGCTCGGACAGGCTGTCAACGGTTGCCGGGCCGCGTACTACCTGGTGCACAGTCTGGCCTCGAAGGACTTCGAGCGCCTCGACGCCCAAGCCGCGCGAGCCTTCGGCTGGGCCGCCGCTGAGGCAGGGGTCGAGCGGATCGTCTATCTGGGCGGGCTCGGCAGCGACGCCGACCAGCTGTCTTCCCATCTGCGGAGCCGGCGAGAGGTAGAAGGTCTGTTGGGCGCCTCCGGCGTACCGGTCACCGTGCTGCGAGCCGGGATCATCGTCGGTGACGGCGGCATCTCGTGGGAGATGACCCGCCAGCTCGTCCACCACCTGCCGGCGATGGTCACCCCGCGCTGGGTCCGCACCAAGACGCAGCCGATCGCGATCGCCGACGTCGTCCGCTACCTCGTCGGCGTGCTCAACGAACCTCGGGCGCTCGGTCGAGTCTTCGACATCGGCGGCCCCGAGGTGATGGAGTATGTCACCATGCTCCGCCGGGTCGCCCGCCTCCAGAAGCGCCCGCTCGTCATCGTGCCCGTGCCGCTGCTCACCCCCGGCCTGTCGTCGCGATGGCTGTCGCTCGTGACCGACGTCAACACCCAGACCGGCCGCTCGCTCGTCGACTCGATGATCAACGAGGTGGTGGTGCACGACGACACCATCCGGTCCATCGTGCCCTTCGAGCCGATGGGCTATGACGAGGCCGTCCGCGTGGCGCTGCGCGAGCGCGCCGAGCACGCAGACACCCGATGAGACGGCCTACGGGATCGCGGTGGCGACGGACGCGGCGCACGGTGGCGGGACGCCTGCCGATGCCCATCACCCACGTCGCGCCTATCGTGCATCCCGAGCCGCTCGCGGTGATTTCTCGTCGGCGTCGGGTGGTGGCGGGTACCTCGCTGCTGGGCACCGGGCTGCTCGGCCTGTCCCTGTCGGCTCAGCCCGGATCGAAGCGCTTCTATGCGCTCACGGCGGCGGTCGCCGCGACGTGGACCGCAGGCGGCCTGCTCTCGGGTCCGCTGCACCTAGGCTGGATCCAGGGCCGCGACCGCCGGCTACGTCGCCCGATCGTCACCCCGGTCGTGACCGGCGTCGGGGCTTTCGGCTTCTTCTACGCGTGCGCGCTGGTGGCGCGGCGCATCCCGCTTCTGGACCGTGCCATCGCCAAGGTCCTCGCCTTCGCGGACGAGGGCAGCAACCCGTTGGTTTTGGCGACGGCCCTGGCGAACGGTCTGGGTGAGGAGGTCTTCTTCCGCGGTGCCCTGTATAAGGCAGTCAAGCCCGACAGCGCCGTCGGAGTCTCGACCGCGGTCTACGTCGCGGCGACCGCCTCGACCCGGAACCCCGCGCTCATCCTCGCCGCCTCCGTGATGGGCGTGCTGTTCGGACTGCAGCGGCGTGCTTCCGGAGGCCTGCAGGCGCCGGTGCTGACGCACCTGACCTGGTCCATCCTCATGGTGCGGTATCTCCCGCCCCTGTTTCGCCGCGGTCGCCCCAGCGAGGACCGAGTCGCCTGATTCGGTCACGCAGAGAGCGCTGGCGACCGTCCCCTTCCCATCCGGTAGGTCGGATTTGGTGTTGGCAGAGCGAGGAGCATCGGCCCTACCCTCAGACGATGCGCGGCTCGGCTGGTGTGGCGACTGCCAACGTGAGACCGCTGCTCCTGGCCGTCGACGGGGATTCCGCTCAGCTCGACCGCATCGAAGAGCAGCGACCGGGCGAGGCGGTCGAGCTTGGTCACCACCAGGGTGTCGCCCCCGCGACACGCCGCCAGTGCCTCGCGCAGACCCGGCCGGTCACGGTTGGTGCCGGTGAGCCAGTGGTCGACGTCGACGCTCCCATCCTTGCAGCTCGAACCCGACGCGCCTACGCCTTCGCCAGCACCAGCGCCCGTGAAACCGTCGTGCTCAGCGAGCGGCTGCTTGCGCGGGTCGGCCATGACCCCAACGACGCCGTCCAACCCTGATCCCGCGTACGTCGCGGGCCCGTCGGCCGAGCCCGGTGCTGGGACATGACCGCCCAGCACGGAGGGCATGTGTCGTACGCGGATCGGCATACGGGCAACCGGAACCCCTCCGGTTGACCGGGCCGCTTGTGTGTTCCCGAACCGACTCAAGACGGCGACGGGGCCGTGAGTTGCGCGTCGATTTCGGCTCGGAGGACGTCGAAGTCGATGCCTGCGTCGGCCATGACCTTGGCGGCCAGGCCCTTGCCTTCGCGTAACAGGCCGA
>JACCVA010000377.1 GCA_013698435.1 Nocardioidaceae bacterium
GGCAGCGGGTAGGAACCACTAGCGTCGAGCACGTGCCACCGCATCAGCCCCGCGTCCTGGTGGTCGATGACTCGGACGTCATCCGTTCGTTGATCGTGTTGAACCTGGAGCTCGATGGCTTCGCCGTAGTGGAGGCGCGCGACGGGCTCGAGTGCCTCGAGATCGCGGCGACGGTCGAGCTCGATGCGATCACACTCGACGTGAGGATGCCTGGTCTGGACGGGTTCGCCACGGCGACCCGACTCAGGGCGGACCCGTCGACCGCACACATACCGATCGTGCTCGTCTCGGCGCAGGCGCAGGGCAAGGACCTGTCTCGCGGCGCCGAGATCGGTGTCGACGCCTACGTCACCAAGCCTTTCGACCCCGACATGCTGGTGGCGACGGTCCGCTCCTTGACGGAGCCGCGGCTGGACAGGTGAGCGTCGATACGATGGGGCCGGTGACTCCCGAGCAGCTCTCCCAGACACTCGTCGACGCCTTGTCCGCGCTCGCGGAGCGGGGCGCCGTGAGCCTGCCCCAGGGAGTGCCGAGCACGGTGCGGGTCGAGCGGCCCAAGAGCCACGATCATGGTGACTACGCGACCAACGTCGCGCTTCAGCTGGCCAAGCCGGCAGGGTTGCCGCCCCGCGAGCTCGCGGAGCTGCTCGCGAGCGAGCTGAAGTCGTCGTCCGCGATCGCCTCGGTCGCCATCGCGGGCCCCGGCTTCATCAACATCACGGTGGAGGCCGCCGCGCAGGGCGAGGTGGCCCGGGCGATCGTCGAGTCCGGCATGGCCTTCGGCGGTTCGGGCGCCTTGACCGGCAAGCGGATCAACCTGGAGTTCGTCTCGGTCAACCCCACCGGTCCCGTCCACATCGGAGGGGCACGCTGGGCGCCGGTGGGAGACAGTCTGGCCCGCATCTTCAGCGCGCTCGGCGCAGATGTGAGCAAGGAGTACTACTTCAACGACCACGGCGCACAGATCGACCGGTTCGCGCGCTCACTGCTGGCGGTCGCCAAGGGCGAGGCTGCACCCGAGGACGGGTATGTCGGCGACTACCTCACCGACATCGCCTCGCAGGTCGTCGCAGTCCAGCCTGACGTGCTGTCGCTTCCCGACGACGAGGCCCAGGAGGTCTTCCGGCGCGAGGGCGTCGAGCTGATGTTCACCCAGATCAAGGAGACGCTGCGTAGCTTCGGAGTCGACTTCGACGTCTTCTTCCATGAGCAGGCGTTGTACGACAGCGGAGCCGTCGAGCGGGCGGTGGAGCGGCTGACGGCGATGGGCAACACCTACGAGGCCGACGGAGCCCTGTGGCTGGCCACGGAGAAGTACGGCGACGAGAAGGACCGGGTGCTGGTCCGGTCGAACGGCTCGCCGGCATACATCGCGGGCGACTGCGCCTACTACCTTGACAAGCGTGAGCGCGGCTTCGACCTGTGCGTGATCATGCTCGGCGCCGACCACCACGGCTACGTCGGGCGACTGATGGCGATGTGCCAGGCGTTCGGCGACACCCCCCACGTCAATCTCGAGGTGCTGATCGGGCAGATGGTCAACCTGGTCCGCGACGGGAAGCCGGTCCGGATGTCCAAGCGGGCCGGCACCGGGGTCACCATCGACGACCTCATCGAGGCAGTGGGAGCCGACGCAGCGCGGTACGCGCTGGTGCGCTACTCCAGCGACTCGTCGATCGACCTCGACCTCGACATCTGGACCCGCGCATCCAGCGACAACCCCGTCTACTACGTGCAGTACGCGCACGCGCGGCTCTGCTCCATCCTGCGCAACGGTGCCGACCTGGGCGCCGACCCCGCGGTCGAGGACTTCGATCCGGCCCTGCTCTGTCATGAGCGCGAGGGCGACCTGCTGCGGGCGCTGGCCGAGTTCCCGGCCGTCGTCGCGTCGGTGGCTGAGCTTCGACAGCCGCACCGGCTGGCGCGTTATCTCGAGGCAACGGCCGCCACGTTCCACCGCTTTTACGACGTGTGCCGGGTGCTGCCGCGCGGCGACGAGGACGTGACGCCGCAGCACCGCGCGCGGCTGCTACTGGTCGCCGCCACCCAGGTCGTCTTCGCGCGCGGGCTCGACCTGCTCGGCGTCACCGCTCCCGAGCGCATGTGATGCGGTCGCACGAAGCAGGCACCCTGCACGCGGAGGCCGGCAGTCGCGGGCCCACCTGGCTGCAGCCGCCCGACGACACCAACGCGCTGGTCGCCTCCCTGTGGCCCACGCACGTCTCCCGGGGCGCTGATGGGGTTCTCGACGTGGCGGGTGTCACCGCCACCGAGCTTGCGAATGAGTTCGGGACCCCGGCGTACGTCATCGACGAGGACGACTTCCGGGCGCGCGCCCGAGCCTTTCGTGACGCCTTCGCCGGGACCGACGTCTATTACGCCGGGAAGGCGTTCCTGTCGATCGCAACCGTGACGTGGGTGGCCGAGGAGGGCCTGTTCCTCGACGTCTGCTCGGGTGGGGAGCTGGCCGTTGCGCTGCGCGGCGGCTTCGACCCGGCTCGGATCGGCTTCCACGGAAACAACAAGAGCGATGCCGAGCTTCGCCGCGCGGTCGGTGTCGGTGTCGGCCGGGTCGTCGTCGACTCCTTCGCGGAGATCGCCCGTCTCGGCCGCATCGCAGCGGACCTCGGCGTACGTCAGCAGGTGCTCGTTCGGGTGACGGCCGGTGTCGAGGCGCACACCCACGAGTACATCGCGACCGCGCACGAGGACCAGAAGTTCGGGCTGTCGATCACCGACGGGGCGGCGTTCGACGCGATGCAGATGGTCGAGTCCGACGCGGCCCTCCAGCTCGCCGGGCTGCACTCGCACATCGGGTCGCAGATCTTCGACACGTCGGGCTTCGAGGTGGCCACCCGTCGCGTCCTGGCGCTGTACGCGCGCGGCCTCGAGGCCGGCTTCGCCTTGGGGGAGCTCGATCTCGGTGGCGGGTTCGGCATCGCCTACACGACCCAGGACGATCCCGCCGAGCCGGACGTCCTGGCCCGGAACCTGACGGAGATCGTGGCCCACGAGTGCCGGGCGCTCGGCATCGGTGTCCCGCACCTGTCTGTGGAGCCGGGCCGCGCGGTCTCCGGACCCTCGACGTTCACGCTCTACGAGGTGGGGACGGTAAAGGAGGTGTCGCTCGACGCCGGTGCCACCCGGCTGTATGTGGCCGTCGACGGCGGGATGAGCGACAACATCCGCACCGCCCTCTACGACGCCGACTTCTCCTGCACGCTTGCCTCGCGTCGGTCCGACGCCGACCCGGTGCTCGCCCGGGTGGTAGGCAAGCACTGCGAGTCTGGCGACATCGTCGTGAAGAACGAGTTCCTGCCGAGCGACGTGGAGGCCGGCGACCTGATCGCCGTGCCGGCTACCGGCGCCTACTGCCGCTCGCTCGCGAACACCTACAACCACATCCCCCGGCCGCCGGTCGTCGCCGTCCGCGGAGGGCAGGCTCGGCTCGTCGTACGCCGAGAGACCGAGGACGACCTGCTCCGCCTGGAGGTGTCGTGACCTCGACGACCACAGGCGAGCGAGCAGCCGACCGGCCGCTACGCATCGCGCTGCTGGGGTGCGGCTCGGTCGGCAGCGAGGTCGCGCGGCTGCTCGTGGAGCAGCACACCGACCTCGGGGCGCGGATCGGCGCGCGCATCGAGCTGGTCGGCATCGCGGTGCGCCGACTGGAGCGCGTCCGAGGCGAAGGGGTCCCGAGCGAGCTGCTCACGACCGATGCCGACGGGCTGGTGAGCCGGGGCGACGTCGACGTCGTGATCGAGGTGATCGGCGGCATCGAACCGGCCCGGTCGCTGATCTTGTCGGCTCTCAGGTCAGGAGCCTCTGTGGTGACCGCCAACAAGGCGCTGCTGGCCGCCGACGGTGCCACTCTCTACGAAGCCGCGGCGAAAGCGGGTCGCGACATCTACTTCGAGGCAGCAGTGGCCGGGGCCGTCCCGATCATCCGACCCTTGCGGGAGTCGCTTGCGGGCGACCGGGTGCGCCGGGTGCTCGGCATCGTCAACGGCACCACCAACTACGTCCTCGACCAGATGGACACCGCGGGCCAGGGTTTCGACGAGGCGCTCGAGTCGGCTCAGGCTCTCGGGTACGCCGAGGCGGACCCGACGGCTGACATCGAGGGCTTCGACGCCGCCGCGAAGGCCGCGATCTTGGCCAGCCTCGCTTTCCACACCCGCGTCACGGTTGCCGACGTCCACCGCGAAGGCATCAGCGACGTGACCGCCAGCGATATCGCGTCGGCCAAGGAGATGGATGCCGTGGTCAAGCTGCTGGCCATCTGCGAGAGCGTGCAGGGCCCTGACGGCATCGGGGTGTCGGCGCGCGTCCACCCGGCGATGATCCCGCGCAGCCACCCGCTGGCCAGCGTGCACGAGGCGTACAACGCCGTCTTCGTCGAGAGCGACTCCGCGGGCCAGCTCATGTTCTACGGGCCAGGCGCCGGGGGAGCGCCGACCGCGAGCGCCGTGCTCGGCGATCTCGTCACGGTGGCGCGCAACCGGCTCAGCAACGTCACCGGCGCCGGCGAGTCGACGTACGTCGCCGCCGTGATCGCGCCGATGGGCGACATCTGGACCCGGTACCACGTGGCGATCGACGTCGACGACAAGCCCGGCGTGCTCGCGTCGGTTGCCGACCTCTTCGCACAGCAGGACGTGTCGATACAGACGGTCAGGCAGGTGGGCCGCGGCGACGAGGCCCGTCTCGTCGTCGTTACGCATACCGCTCCTGACAAAGCGCTGGCCGCGACGGTAGAGGCCTTGCATTCGATGTCGGCGGTGCGGGAGGTCACCTCCGTGATGCGGGTGGAAGGCCCCGCGGAATGAGCAGCGAGGCGGCCGCGCAGTGGCGCGGGGTCATCGAGGAGTACCGCGACTGGTTGCCGGTCTCCGACGAGACGCCGGTGGTGACCCTGCGCGAGGGCGGCACCGGTCTCGTCGAAGCGCACTGGCTCTCCGAGGTCACCCGTTGCCAGGTGTGGCTGAAGGTCGAGGGCGACAACCCGACCGGGTCGTTCAAGGACCGCGGCATGACGGTTGCGATGTCACTTGCGCTGGAGCAGGGGGCCGCCGCGGCGGTCTGCGCGTCGACCGGCAATACGTCTGCGTCGATGTCGGCGTACGCCAGCCGGGCCGGAATCGAGGCGATCGTCCTCGTGCCCCAGGGCAAGATCGCCAAGGGCAAGATGGCGCAGGCGGTCATGCACGGCGCACGCATCATCTCGATCGAGGGTGGTTTCGATGACTGCCTGCGGGTGGCTCGTCAGCTCGCCAAGGACTATCCGGTCGCACTGGTCAACTCCGTCAACCCGGCGCGCCTCGAGGGCCAGAAGACCGCAGCCTTTGAGATCGTCGACTTCTTGGGCGACGCACCGGCCGTCCATGTGCTGCCGGTAGGCAACGCCGGCAACATCGGCGCGTACTGGAAGGGCTTCGGCGAGTACGCCGCTGCGGGCCGAGCCTCCAGCGCGCCGGCCCTGTGGGGTTTCCAAGCGGAGGGCGCAGCGCCGATCGTCCGACGGTCGGTGGTGACACACCCCGAGACGGTCGCCACCGCCATCCGCGTCGGCAACCCGGCCTCCTGGCTGCTCGCCGAAGCCGCCCGGGACGAGTCAGGCGGTCTCATCGACGCGGTGAGCGACGAGCGCATCCTGGCGGCGCAGCGCGAGCTCGCCCGCCGGGAGGGTGTCTTCGTCGAGCCGGCATCGGCCGCCGGGGTGGCGGGACTGCTGACACGCAACGAGGCAGGGCTGGTCGATCCCGGCCAGGCGATCACTATCACCGTCACCGGTCATGGCCTGAAGGACATCGACACCCCGCTCGACGCCCTTGGCCGGTTCGAGGAGGTCGTCGTCGAGGCGGACGCCGACGCGGCCGCTGCCGCCGCGGGGCTCAGCGGTGTGTGACCGGGTGGGCGCACAGGGTCATGTCTCGGCTCCGGCAACCAGTGCGAACCTCGGCCCGGGGTTCGACAGCTTCGGGCTCTGTCTGGACCTGCGCGACACGGTGTCGGCCACCGTCACCGGCAGGAGCCTGCTGGTCGAGATCACGGGGGAGGGGGCTGACTCGCTGCCCAGAGACGAGTCGCACCTCGTCGTGACGGCGATGCGCGCGGCGTTCACCGCGCTTGCGGTGGCGCAGCCCGGCCTCATCCTTCGCTGTCACAACGTGATCCCGCACGGTCGCGGCCTCGGATCGTCGGCGGCCGCGATCGTCTCGGGCATCCGGCTCGCCGAGACGCTTGCCGGTCGAGACCTCGGTAGTGACCGGAGGCTCGATCTCGCCACTCGGATCGAAGGGCACCCAGACAACGTGGCCGCGTGCCTGCTCGGTGGGTTCACGATCGCCTGGACGGAGGGGCGGCGGTGCAGAGCGTTACGTCTCGACGTCCATGCCGACGTACAGGCAACAGTCTTCGTGCCCGCCGCGACCGTCTCGACCGCACAAGCCAGGGCTCTGCTGCCTGCCGCCATCGCGCACGGCGACGCGTCCGCGAACGTCGCACGCGCAGGACTTCTTGCTGCCGCTCTCACGCAACGACCCGACCTGCTGCACGCCGCCACCAAGGACAGGCTCCACCAAGATCACCGACGCTCGGCCATGCCGGAGACGTTGGCCCTGCTCGACGCCATGCGCGAGGACGGGATCGCCGCAGTGGTGTCGGGGGCGGGACCGACGCTGTTGGCGTTGGCCACGACACAGCACCCGGTCGATGCTGCCAGCTGGGCCCGGCCCGGCTGGCGGAGCAGCCGAATCGACATCGACGCGCACGGCGCAACCTGTGAGGAGCGCGGCCCACGAGCGCAATAGCCGCCCTCCGCCGGGTGTTGGGGAGGTGCAGGACACTCCAGCCCATAAGTGCTAGTGTTCGAGTGCACCAGCTCGCAGGAGCGGTGCTTCCCCCGGCGAAGCGCGAAGATCGCTCAGCATCTCCTTATTGGAAATCTGGCCCGCGTATCCCAACGCGGTGCATCGGAAACTGAACGCTTCCCCTCGTGCCTTGGCTGGCATTCATCTCCACCACCGGCGCATCTTTTCGATGCGCACCAGACGTGGGAAGGACCTCACGTGACTCAAACGCCCGAAGCCACCACCGAAGCCGCTGACGCACCAGTCAAGACGACGGCCCGCAAGAAGTCAGGTGGCCTCAACTCGATGCTTCTCGGAGAGCTCAAGCAGCTTGCCAGCAGCCTCGGTATCACCGGCACGACGAGCATGCGCAAGGGCGCCCTCGTCGAAGCCATCTCTGCCCGCCAGTCCGGCAGTGGAGCGCAACCTTCTCGCGCCGGCGACAGCCGCGAGCAAGTAAACGGGACCGCCACCGACCCCGGCCGCACCAACGAGCTGCAGGAACGAGAGACGCAACCGCGCCCCGTCCAGGCCAGTGACGACCAGAGTGGCAACGCTCAGACCACCGGCCGCAACGAGAAGTCGGACGACACCATCCGCGGCCGTGGTGACACCAGCAACCGCCAGAAATCCGATGGCCGAACTGACACCAGCCGAACGGACACCAGCCGCGGTGACACCAGCCGCGGTGACACCAGCCGCAGTGACACCAGCCGCAGTGACACCAGCCGCGGTGACACCAGCCGCAACGACTCCAACCGGACCGACACCAGCCGGACCGACACCAGCCGCAACGACAACAGGGGCGACGACGGACGCGGCGGGGGCCGCAACAGCCGGCGCCGCAGCCGCAACCGCGATCGTGACCGAAGCAGCAACGACCGTGGCAACGACCGTGGCAACGTTCGCGAGCCCAGTACGCGTCGTGACGGCAACGCCGAGCCCGACACGCACATCAACGACGACGACGTCCTCATCCCCGTGGCTGGCATCCTCGACCTGCTGGACAACTACGCGTTCGTCCGAACCAGCGGTTATCTCCCTGGTCCCAACGACGTCTACGTTTCGCTGTCGATGGTCCGCAAGTTCAGTCTCCGCAAGGGCGACGCCATCACCGGTGCCGTTCGCCAGCTGCGTGACGGCGAGCGTCGCGAGAAGTTCAACCCGATGGTGCGGCTGGACACCGTCAACGGGGCCGAGCCGGACGCGGCTGCGCACCGCGTCGAGTTCTCCAAGCTGACTCCGTTGTATGCCTCGGAGCGGCTTCGCCTCGAGACCGAGCCGGGCCTGATCGCGACCCGGTTGATCGACATCGTCGCTCCTATCGGTAAAGGCCAGCGCGGCCTGATCGTCTCGCCGTCCAAGGCCGGCAAGACCCTCATCATGCAAGCGATCGCGAACGCGATCACCACGAACAACCCCGAGTGCCACCTGATGGTGGTCCTGGTCGACGAGCGGCCCGAAGAGGTCACCGAGATGCAGCGCGCCGTCAAGGGCGAGGTCGTCGCTTCGACTTTCGACCGGCCGGCCGACGACCACACGACGGTCGCCGAGCTCGCCATCGAGCGTGCCAAGCGGCTGGTCGAGCTGGGTCACGACGTCGTGGTTCTGCTCGACTCGATCACCCGTCTCGGCCGGGCGTACAACATCGCCGCACCGGCGAGCGGGCGCATCCTGTCCGGCGGTGTCGACTCGTCCGCCCTCTACCCCCCGAAGAAGTTCTTCGGCGCCGCCCGCAACATCGAGGATGGCGGTTCGCTGACCATCCTCGCCACGGCCCTGATCGAGACCGGGTCCAAGATGGACGAGGTCATCTTCGAGGAGTTCAAGGGCACCGGAAACATGGAGCTGCGGCTGCGGCGCGAGTTCGCCGACAAGCGCATCTTCCCGGCGATCGACGTAGACGCGTCCGGAACCCGCCGCGAGGAACTCCTCATGAGCAAGGACGAGCTGCAGATCACCTGGAAGCTGCGCCGGGTGTTGTCAGCCCTCGACGGCCAACAGGCGCTCGAGCTGCTGCTCAGCAAACTCAGGTCGACCAAGACCAACATCGAGTTCCTGATGCAGGTCAACAAGACCACACCGACTGCTCAGGGCCTGCGCGACTCCGACGACTGACCAAGGACACGGGCATGGGCGGAATGCACGGTCGGTGACCCCGCGTTTACTGGGTTGGGAATTCGCCCGAGAGGGCGGTCAGATGGCACACTTGCCTGCAGGTTCCGGTTCACGGCGCGAGCCGACCCGGCGACCTTGAGAAAGGACACCATGAAGAAGAACATCCACCCGGCATACGTCGACACCCAGGTGACCTGCACCTGCGGCAACACGTTCACCACCCGGAGCACCGCAGAGGGCGGCTCCATGCACGCCGACGTGTGCTCCAACTGCCACCCGTTCTACACCGGTAAGCAGAAGATTCTCGACACCGGTGGCCGCGTGGCCAGGTTCCAGGCCCGCTACGCGAAGAAGACCGCCAAATAGCGTGACCCCGACGCCGACCTCCCGCCTCGCGCGGGGAGGTCGGCGTCGGTCATGTTCGCAGGGCCGCCCGTCGCCCCGCCGCCCAGCGAATCGCGGGAAAGTAGGCGTCGGCAGTCAGGTCGAAGCGGCCGTTCGAGTTCCACTTTTTCGCCATTCGCGGGGACGCGAGGAAGGTGGTCGGCAATGTTCGAGGCAATCGATGCACTCGTCGCCGAGCACAAGTCGCTCGAGCATCAGCTGGCCGATCCCGACGTCTTTTCCGATCTCGACCGCAGCCGTCGCCTGAACCAGCGGTACGCCGCCCTGACCGCAGTGGTCAAGACGTACGCCGAGTGGCGCACGACGCTCGGTGACATCGAGGCAGCGCGAGAGCTCGCCACCGAGGACCCAGCGTTCGCTGCCGAGGCCGACCGGCTCGACTCAGATCGTGGCGAGCTCGAGGAACGGCTACGACGGCTGCTGGTGCCACGCGACGAAGCCGATGCGAAGGACGCCATCCTCGAGATCAAGGCGGGCGAGGGGGGCGAGGAGTCGGCACTGTTCGCCGGTGACCTGATGCGGATGTACTCCCGCTACGCGGAACGGCGAGGCTGGAAGACCGAGCTGCTCGACGAGACACCGAGCGACCTTGGCGGAATCAAGACCGCCACCGTGGCCGTGAAAGCCAGGGGCACTCCCGAGCCGGGCGAGGCGCCATACGCGCTCCTCAGGTTCGAAGGTGGCGTGCACCGGGTGCAGCGGGTCCCTGTCACCGAGTCGCAAGGACGCATCCACACCTCTGCGGCTGGTGTGCTCGTGATGCCCGAGGCGGAACAGGTCGATGTCACCATCGACGACAACGACCTGCGCATCGACGTCTTCCGCTCGTCCGGACCGGGTGGACAAAGTGTCAACACGACGGATTCCGCAGTCCGGATCACCCATGTCCCTACCGGCATCGTGGTCTCTTGCCAGAACGAGAAGAGTCAGCTCCAGAACCGCGAGCAGGCCCTTCGTGTCCTGAGGTCGCGGCTGCTGCAGCGGGCACAGGACGAACGGGACGCGGAGACCTCGGATGCTCGGCGCTCGCAGGTCCGAACGGTCGACCGGTCCGAGCGAATCCGCACCTACAACTTCCCCGAGAACCGCATCACCGACCACCGGGTGGGCTTCAAGGCGCACAACCTCGATCAGGTGCTCGACGGTGACCTGAGCGCCATCATCGGGGCCTGCGTCGGTGCCGACCTCACGGCTCGGCTCGCGGCGGTCGAGTCCCACAGCTCATGACCCCAGACGTCGCGTCGACCCTCGCCGATGGTGCGCAACGGCTTGCGCTGGCCGGCGTCATGGCGCCCCGACATGACGCCGAGGTGCTGCTGGCGTCCGTGCTCGCTCAGCCACGCAGCACGCTCCACCGGCAGCCATCTCTCAGCGACGGCCAGCTGGCAGCCTTCGCTGTCGCGCTCGGCCGCCGAGCAGGACGCGAGCCGTTGCAGCACATCGTCGGCACCGCAGCCTTCCGATACCTGGAGCTCAAGGTGGGTCAGGGTGTCTTCGTGCCGCGTCCGGAGACCGAGGTCATGACCGGCGTCGCCGTCGGCGAGCTGCACCGGCTCCAGCAGGCCGGCGTCGGTGCACCACGCGCGGTCGACCTGTGCGCCGGATCCGGCGCTGTGGCGCTCGCGATGGCGACGGAGGTCCCTGACTCCGTGGTCACCGCAGTCGAGCTGTCTCCCGAGGCGGTGTGTTATGCGCGCGACAACGCCGCCGGCACCGGCGTGGACATACGCCAAGGCGACATCGCCGACGCCGTCGACGACCTGGTTGCCCAGGTGCATGTCGTGACGGCGAACCCGCCGTACATCCCGCTCGTCGCCTTCGAGAGCGTCGATGTCGAGGCGCGCGAGTTCGACCCCGCCCTGGCCTTGTGGTCAGGCGATGACGGCCTGGACGCGATCCGCGTCGTCTGTGAGGTGGCTGCTCGGCTGCTCCTCGATGGCGGTCTTGTCGCCTGTGAGCATGCCGACGTCCAAGGGGACTCGGCGCCGGCGGTCTTCGCTGCGAGCGGAAGGTGGGCCGAGGTGCGCGACCACACCGACCTGGCGGGCCGGCCGCGCTTCGTCACGGCTCGGCGCGCGCCCCGTCGCACAGCCTTGGCCACTCCTCAGGATCGGCTGGCACGATAGGCCCGTGAGCGACATCTATTCCCTGAACGACCCCGCCCGGCGGTCCGAGGGGTTTGCCGCAGCCAAGCTGGCACTGTCGCGCAGCGGCCTGGTCGTCGTCCCTACCGACACCGTCTACGGTGTCGCGGCCGACGCCTTCGACCCGGCAGGCGTACGCCGGCTGTTACGCGCGAAGGGCCGGAGCCGCGCCAAGCCCGCCCCCGTCCTGATCGGCTCTCCCGACACGTTGCGGGCCCTGGCGACTAACCTGTCCGCAGAGGTCCGCGAGCTCGCCGAGGACTTCTGGCCCGGTGGTCTGACGCTCATCTGTCGCCAACAACCGAGCCTGCGGTGGGACCTCGGCGACAGCCGCGCGACGGTGGCGATCCGGATGCCCGACCAGGAAGAGCTGCTTGCCCTGCTCGACGACACCGGACCGCTGGCCGTCAGCAGCGCCAACCTCACCGGCCAGCCGCCGGCGACGACGGCGGCGGACGCCCAAGATCAGCTCGGCGAGGCCATCGACGTCTACCTCGACGCGGGTCCTACGCCGGGGGCCACCGCCTCCACGATCGTGGACGCCACGGGAGACGCGCTCACCGTGGTCCGCGAAGGCGTCGTCACCCTCGAGCAGCTTCGCCAGCACATTGCCGACATCGGGCTCGCCGGGAGCGACTGATGCGCCAGTACATCCTCATCGGACTGGTCGCCCTCGCCGTCACCTACCTGCTGGCTGTGGTAGCACGGGAGCTGGCAATGAAGTTCGGCGCCTACGCACGGGTGCGGGACCGCGACGTGCACGAGATCCCCATTCCCTACTTCGGTGGCGTCGCGATTATGGGCGGGTTGACGGCCGCCTACCTGGTCGCGAGCAAGCTGCCCTTCGCCAGCAACTCCTCAGGCGACCAGATACTCAGCGACGCCCGGGCGATCCTCGTGGGCGGTGCGATCGTCTGCCTTGTCGGCGTGATGGACGACATCTTCGAGCTCGACGCGCTCACCAAGTTCGCGGGCGAGGTGATCGCCGCGGCGGTCGTCGTGGTCCAGGGGGTCCAGATCCTCTGGTTGCCGCTGCCGGGCGAAGGTTCCGTGTCGACATTCTCGATGGATGCCTCGCAGGCAGGGCTCATCACCGTGCTGCTCATCGTGGGCACGGTCAACGCGGTCAACTTCGTCGACGGGCTCGACGGACTGGCGGCGGGTGTTGTCGGCATCGGTGCGGTTGCGTTCTTCACCTATGCCGTCCTGCTCGTCTTTATCAACGACGGCATCCAGGGCGCGAGCACCGCGGCCATCTTGACGGCTGCCCTCGCCGGTGCCTGCTTCGGCTTCCTGCCGCACAACTTCTTCCCGGCGCGGATGTTCATGGGTGACTCCGGCGCGCTGCTGATCGGGTTCATGCTTGCCTGCTCCGCGATCAGCCTGACCGGCCAGTATCCGACGTCGCGGATCGCCGAGGGGGCCTTTGGTGCCACCGCGAGCCTGTTGCCGGCCCTGCTGCCGCTCATCTTGCCGTTCGCGGTGCTGGTGGTTCCGTTCGTCGACATGTTGCTCGCGATCGTGCGGCGGACGCGAGCGGGTCGGTCCCCCTTCTCGCCGGACAAGGGTCACCTGCACCATCGTTTGCTCGAGATCGGCCACTCCCAGCGCAGGGCCGTCCTGGTCATGTACCTGTGGGCCGGGCTAGTGGCCTTCGGTGTTGTCGTGATGAGCCTGTTCTCCGGCTGGTGGTCAGCGCTTGGGATCACTGCGATGGGCATGACCGCGCTGCTGCTGACGTTCGGGTTGCCGGGGCACAGCGGCATCATCAAGCCCGAGGACGCCTGAGGCTCGCCGCGAAGAGCGGACACACAGGACCGGTGGGCGGCTGCCTCCAAGCCACGCAGGCAAAACTGTCCCGCGTGAGTCAGCAGAGTTCCTCCGCCTAGCGCCTTCGCTAGGCCCCCGGGTGAGAGAGTCTCAAGGGTCTTGTGCTAAGTTTCACAAGCACACCAGACAGGGACCCACCCCCGACGTCGAGGACGGCGCCCCCACGATGAGCGACTCGATGCTTCGCACCGATGCCCACCAAGCGCATGCCTGGGTCTGTGCTAGCGTCGCTCTCTCGCGAGCGTGGACCGTCGCGGCAAGCGTGCAGAGCAACGGGAGCCGATCAGGTGATGGCCGGTGACGACAGCGACGGGGCCTTTCGTGGGCGCGATCTTGCGGGTCTCGGCGGGGTGCTTGTCGGTGCAGTGGTCGCCGGTCTCGTCATCGGTCTGCTCATCGACAATCAGGCTGGGACCTCCCCGACATTCTCGCTCCTCGGTATCGCCGCTGGCATTGTTGCAGGCGGCGTCGCCTTCTGGCTTCGGGTACGCTCCGCCCTCAAGTGAGGGACGTCTCCGTCAGGCTCACAGCGCAGACAAGGCAGGTGACACCCAATGAACCCACTGGACGACAAGCCGTCGCTCGCCAAGATGCTCAATGACCAGCGCCGTGTCCTCGTGGTTGCCCTGTGCCTCGCCATTGCAGGCTTCTGGATCTTCGGACCGCTCGGGGAGTGGGATGTCGCGGCCTTCCTCGCTGCGGGCATCGTCTTGGGTCTCGGAAACCACATCGCCACTGAGTACTCGCTGCTGAAAATGATCACCTCCGGTGCGGCGCTGACCCGTGGCGAGATCGCCGCGTCTGCCCTCGTCCGCCTGCTCCTTGTCGCGGGTGCCGCAGCAGTGGTGGCGATCGCCTTCTGGTCGACCGGCATCGTCACGTTGCTGGGGCTGGCTCTCTTCCGTCTGCTCACGCTGGTGATGACCGGGATACCCCTCCTGAAGGAGCTGAGCAAGGTATGAGTGGCTCAATCGTTCGGGCCGAGACCTCGATCGAGATCGGCAACCACACGACCGGCTCGTTCTTGGGCATGACGGTCAACCTCGACACGGTCTGGACGACGCTGATCGCTGGCGCGATCGTCGTGGGTCTTGGTTTCTGGATGCGCGCCA
>JACCVA010000385.1 GCA_013698435.1 Nocardioidaceae bacterium
GAGGAGAACGTCAAGGCGCTCGACAACCTCGACTTCACCGACGACGAGCTCGCCCGCATCGACGAGCACGCCGTCGACTCGGGCATCGACCTCTGGGCGAGCTCCAGCCAGAGCTGACCGAAGGGGCGGGTCCGGGGGGCGACGAAAAGACTGCAAACGGGGGAAGTGAACCTCTCGGCGCGCCGGTCAGGTCACCGTGCGGCGGTCGTCGGGCAGGCGACGCGTCAGCCCTGCCTTGTCGAGGTAGCTCAACAGCGGGATAACCACGCGTCGTGTCGTCTCGAGCCGCTGGCGCGCCTCGCTGGTCGTGAACGGTTGGGGCAGGGTGGCCAAGAGTTCCACCGCGTCCGTGTCGGCGCCGGGCAGCAGCACGACGACGTCCGAGAGCTTCAGCAGCCTGCCTGCCTTGGCGGCGGCGGCCAGCAGCCGGCGGTCGAGCCCGAGCTCGGTCAACGTGCCCGCCTCCGGCGCCCTGAACGGGTACGCCGACAGCAGGTCCTCGAGACGCTGCAACGCGGCGTCGTACTCCGCCGGTACCTGCGCGCTCCCGCGCCGGATCCGGCCGCCCTCCTGCACCAGCGGCGGTTCGACCAGCCGCGCCACCAGTTCGACATCGGGCAGGCCGAGACGGCGGGCGGCGTCGGGCAGCGCGATGCCACCCTGCAAAGGCTGTGCTGTGGCGTGCTCGTCGACAAGCTCGCCCAACCGGGTGCGTGCGGCTGCCACGAACCCCGGGTCGACGAGCCAGTCCGACCCCAGCTCGCCGACAGGCACTCCCAGCCGGCGCAACCGGTCGACGCGGACAACACCGCGGCGCGACAGCTCGACGCGGAGCGAAGGCTCCTCCGGAGCATCCGCCAGCACCTCGGCCCGACGCTGGGCATCGCCGCGACGGGTCAGTCTCGGTGCCGCCGGGTCGAGCACTCGACAGCCCCACACCTGTCGGCGCCCCGGGTCGCGCAGCACGGCTCGGTCGCCGACGTGCCACGGCAGTTCGTGGTCGAGGCTCAGCCGCGCGATCAGTGCGTCGTCGTCCGCCGGACCCAGCGGGCGGACCCGGCACGGCACTGCCGCCGACCCGACGTGCAGCATCGGCTCGGTCGGCAGGTCGGACCCCCCGGTGATGCGGACGTCGACAACCCGCGACGGCTCCCAGGCACCGGGCGTCACCAGCGCCGAGCCACGACGCAGGCTCGGCGGCGCGGCCGATCCGAGCCGCAGCGACACCCGGGCCACGCCGCTGACCGACTCGACGTCGCGCGTCAACGTCTGCAGCCCACGCACGGTCACTCGTCCGTCGCCACAGACGAGAGTGTCGCCTCGTGTCACCGTGCCGGCGGGAAGCGTGCCGGTCACGATCGTCCCGGCACCTGGCTTGGTGAAGACCCGGTCGACCCAGATCCGTACGTCGGACGACGGGTCCGGTGCCGGCGTCGACGAGAGCACGTCGTCAAGCGCCGCGGCAAGCGCATCCAGTCCGTCGCCGGTGGTGCCGGAGACCGCGACCGACGGGATGTCCGCAAGCGAGGTCGTTGACAAGGCCGTGCGCGCCGACGCGAGCGCAGCCGACACGTCGGCCAGGTCGGAACGGGTCACCGCCAGCACGCCGCGCCTGACGCCGAGCGCGTCCAGCACGCCCAGGTGCTCCGCCGCCTGCGGCATCCACGGGTCATCCGCGGCGACCACGAACAGCACCACCGGCACCGGCCCGACACCGGCCAGCATCGTCGACACGAACCGTTCGTGCCCCGGTACGTCGACGAACGCCACGTCGCCCGATCGAGGCAGCCGGGTCCAGCAGTAGCCGAGCTCGATCGACAGGCCGCGGCGCCGCTCCTCCTCGAGCCGGTCGGGCTGCTGACCGGTGAGCGCCGCGATCAGCGTGGACTTGCCGTGGTCGACATGACCGGCGGTGGCGATGACGTGCACCGTCAGCCGACCTCGTCGAGTGTCTTGGCGGCACGCCGCACCGCGTCGGCCAGCGCAGCGTCGCCGGACGGCTCGACGGCGATCAGGTCGAGCAGCAGCCGGTCCCGGCGTACCCGCCCCACCACCGAAGGCTCGCCGAGCCGCAGCGGTGCCGCGAACGTCTCCGGCAGGCTGACCGCGGCGCTGGGCAGCTCGACCCCCGGGGCCCCGCCGCCGCCGACGGCCGCGAGCGTGTCGACGACCTCCGCCTCGACTGCGTCCCCGAGCGCCTCCAGCAGAGCCGTCGCGCGGTCCCGCAGCGCCGCAGCGTCTGACTCGAGCGCCCGCGCCACCGGAGTCGGCGGGCCGGTCAGCGTCGCCTCCAGGGCAGCCAGCGTCAGTTTGTCGACCCGGTAGGCCCGGGCCAGCGGGTGCCGGCGCAGCCGGTCAACGATCGGTGCGACGCCGAGCAGGAGCCCGCACTGCGGCCCGCCGAGCAGCTTGTCGCCGGACGCGGTCACGAGTGCGGCGCCGGCCCGCAGGGCGCTGGCCGCGTCAGGCTCGTCGGGCAGCCGCGGATGCCGCCGGAGCAGGCCGGAGCCGATATCAACCACCACCGGCACCGGCAGTGTCGCGAGCTCGCTCACCGGCACGCTCGCGGTGAAGCCGGTGACGACGAAGTTCGACGGGTGCACCTTGAGCACGAAGCCGGTGTCGTCGCCGATCGCGGTGTCGTAGTCGGCCAGGCTGGCACGGTTGGTCGTCCCGACCTCGCGCAGCCGAGCGCCGGTCGCCTCCAGCAGGTCGGGGATGCGGAACCCGTCGCCGATCTCCACCATCTCGCCGCGGGCGACCACGATCTCCTTGCCGCCGGCGAGCACCGCCGCGGCCAGCGCCAGCGCCGCGGCGCCGTTGTTGACGACGTGAGCACCCTCCGCCTCTGGAACCGCGGCGCTCAGCGCGGCCAGGGCACTGCCGCCGCGCCGTCCGCGCCGACCCGTCTCGAGGTCGAGCTCGACGTCGGTCGTGCCGGCGGCCACCTGCAGTGCGGTGCGGGCGGCGTCCGAGAGCGGCGCCCGACCGAGGTTCGTGTGCACGACGACGCCGGTGGCGTTCACGACCTGGCGCAGACTGATGGCGTACGCCGGCAGTGTCCCCAGCGCCTGGTCGAGGACCTGCCCCGGCTCGATGCGGCCCTCGCGGCAGACGGCCTGTGCCCGCCGGACCACGTCGACGACGGCCGCCCGCCCGAGCCGACGGCAGGCGTCGTCGAGCCGGGGGTCTGCGAGCAGGGCGTCCGTCGACAAGATCGCGCGCCGTGGGTCGTCCATGTCGCCTTCCTGTCGCGGTTCGGTGATGCAGCGAGGTACAGGGCGGAAGCTGGCGGAGGCGGACGGGAATCGAACCCGCCTGACCGAGATACTCGGCCACATCGGTGTTGAAGACCGTGCCCGTCACCAGACGAGGAACGCCTCCACCGGCCAGCCTAGGACCCTGGGTCAGCACGCTGCAGTTGCGCCCGGCCGAAATGGAGTCAGACTTGTCGAGTCGGCAGGAAGGGAGACCATGGCGAGACCCACGATTCTGTCCTGGCCGGTGCTGCGTCAGGCGCTCGGCACCGACCGGCTTGGTCGCGGCAAGGCCGCCGAGTCCGACCGCAGTGCCCACCTGCGCCCGCGTACCGAAGACGCCGACCGCGTCGTCGACTCCATCTGCCCGTACTGCGCCGTCGGGTGCGGGCAGAAGGTCTACGTCAAGGACGAACAGGTCATCCAGATCGAGGGCGACCCCGCCAGCCCGATCTCCCGTGGGCGGCTGTGCCCCAAGGGCAGCGCGAGCAAGCAACTCGTCACCTCGCCCGGGCGGGTGACGAAGGTTCGGTACCGGCGTCCCGGCGGCAGCGACTGGGAGGACCTCGACCTCGACACAGCGATGGACATGATCGTCGACCGGGTGATCGCGTCGCGCAAGGAGTACTGGGAGTGGGAGACCGAGGACGGCAAGCCGCTGCGGCGCACCCTCGGCATCTCGAGCCTCGGAGGAGCGACCCTCGACAACGAGGAGAACTACCTCATGAAGAAGCTGTACACCGCCATGGG
>JACCVA010000389.1 GCA_013698435.1 Nocardioidaceae bacterium
TCCGGCCAGCCCCTCCATGACGACACCGTCGACAGTGCGGTCGAGATGGTGACGGCGCGAGGCAGTGACGCCTTCACCCGGTATGACGGCAACCTCACCGGTGCCGACGGGTTGCCCGACTTCGCCGACGGAAAGCGTCTCGTCTCCCCGACCGCGCTCGAAAGGTACGCCGGCTGCCCCCACGCGTACTTCGTCGAGCGGCTGCTGCGCGTCCAGCCGGTCGAGCAACCGGAGGAGATCATCAAGATCAGCCCGCTCGACATCGGCAACCTCATGCACGAGACGATGGACGAGTTCATCAACGACTCTCGGGACTCCCTCCCAGACTTCGGCCAGCCGTGGACCGCCGAGCAGCGGGTGCGACTGCGCGAGATCGCGGTCGCCAAAGCCGCCAACTTAGAGGCGCGCGGCACGACGGGGCACACGCGCTTGTGGGAGGACGAGCGCGACCGGATCCTTGCCGACCTCACCTCGATGCTCGACGAGGACGACCGGTGGCGCGCCATGCGGAACGCCCGCGTCGTCCGAAGCGAGCTCGGCTTCGGCAGAGACGGCGTCGACCCGGTCGCCATCGAGGTCGACGGCGGCAGCGTGCTCATGCGCGGCAGCGCCGACAAGGTCGACGAGACCCGCGACGGCACGATCATCGTCACCGACATCAAGACAGGCAGCGCGCGCGACTACAAGGAACTCAACAAGGACCCGGTGGCGGCCGGCACCAAGCTGCAGCTGCCGGCGTACGCCCATGCCGCGCTGCAGATCCTCGGCGGCGAGCGGGCCGAGGCTGCGTACTGGTTCGTGCGTCAAGGCAAGGGTGGGCGGATCCAGCTGGAGCTCACCGACGAGGTCGAGCAGACGTACGCCGAGGCGGTCGGCACCCTGGTGGCATCGCTCGCCGGCGGCCTCTTCCCGGCCAAGGCTCCCGACCAGCCCGACTTCGCGTGGGTGACGTGCTGGTACTGCAACCCCGACGGCATTGGTCACGGCGAGGCGCGGGAACGGTACATGAAGAAGCGGCATGACCCGGCGCTGCGTGATCTCGTCACGCTCATCGACCCCAAGGCCGTCGAGTCGGGTGCCGTCGAGCCAGGGGCCGTCGAGCCTGCACAGCGCGGGGAGGCGCGATGACGACGCTCACAGACGAGCCGGCACGCGACCGGATCCGACACAAGACGGGATCGACCCTCTTCGTCGACGCCGGCGCCGGGTCCGGCAAGACGAAGTCGCTGATCGACCGGGTGACCACGCTCGTGCTTGTGGACGGCGTCTCGCTGCGCAACGTCGCCGCGGTCACGTTCACTGAGAAGGCCGGCGCCGAGCTGCGCGACCGGCTGCGCGCCAACTTCGAGAAGGTATGGCAGACGGAGGCGGGTGAGCGCCGTTATCGCGCAGCCGCGGCCCTCGACGATCTCGACGGCGCTGCGATCGGGACCCTGCACTCCTTCGCGCAGCGGATCCTCACCACGCACCCGATCGAGGCCGGCCTGCCGCCGCTGCTCGAGGTGCTCGACGAGGTGGGATCGTCGGTCGCCTTCGACGCGCGCTGGTCGGTGATGCAGCGCGAGCTGCTCGACGACGATTCGCTCGCTCAGTCGGTGCGCCTGGCACTGGCGGCGGGGGCGAAGCTGGCGCACCTCCGCTCGCTCGCCCGTGCGTTCCAGTCCGACTGGGACCTGATCGAAGACCGCGTCCTGCCGGGTGGCCCGCCGACCGTCTCGCTGCCCGACGTACGGCGCCTGCTCGACGAGGCACGGGCGCTTGCAAGCCGGGCGGATGAGTGCCTCAAGCGCGACGACGACAAGTTCATCCCGCGGCTCACTGCGCTGGCCGCCTGGGCCGACGAGTACGCCGACGCCGCCGATCCCGAGGTGCAGCTGGCCGGGCTGATGGCCGCAGGAGGTCTCGGCTGGACCAACGGTCGAAAGGCCAACTGGAAACACGGCGTTGACAGCATCCGCGACGACTGCAAGGAGTGGCAGCGGCAGACGGCCTCGGCACTGGCCGCTTTCACCGAGGCCACACTCCGGCCCCTCGCCTACTGGGTGGCGCGTGGCGTCCGCGAGGCCGCACTCACCCGAGCCGCCGAGGGCCGGCTGGAGTTCCACGACCTGCTCGTGGTGACCCGCGACCTGCTGCGTCGTGACGAGTCGGTGCGCACCGCGCTGCAGCAGCAATACCCCCGGCTGCTGCTCGACGAGTTCCAAGACACGGACCCGATCCAGATCGAGATCGCGGTCAGGATCGCGGGCGGCGCCGAGGCGTCGGCCATTGACTGGCAACACGTGCGGGTGCCGGACGGGTCGCTGTTCGTGGTCGGTGACCCGAAGCAGTCGATCTACCGGTTCCGCCGCGCCGACATCGGGATGTACCTCGACGCGCAGAAGTGGATGGGGGCTGACGAGACGGTCACGCTTAGCTCGAACTTCAGGACCGTGGCGCCGGTGCTCGCCTGGGT
>JACCVA010000412.1 GCA_013698435.1 Nocardioidaceae bacterium
ACCGGGAACTTCGTCTTGGTGACTATGGTGACGGGCTTCCTCGGTCCGGCGGTCGGCTTGTCTCTTGTGTACACATGCCTCGCGGTCGTGCTGGGTGTGTGCTTCGGCACGTTCTTCATGGCCTTCCATGCCAACCAGGGCCCGACAATGGGACTGCCGCAGATGATTCAGTCCCGGGCGCAGTTCGGGTCCCGTGGCGCGATCCTGCCGTTAGCGGCCACCGTCTTTGTGTACATCGGCTTCATCGTCTTCGACCTTGTACTGGCGACCCAGGCGCTGCAGACAGTCCTGCCGGGCGGGCCCTGGTTCTGGTATCCGTTCCTCATGGTGGTTGCCGTCGTGCTCGCTGTCGTGGGCCACGACCTCCTGCATTGGGTGCAGCGCTGGCTGACCCCGGTCCTGATCCTCGTGTTCGGTGTCTTCACCATCTACGCGGTCGCACACCTCAGTGGTACGCCGGAAACGGCACAGACGGGGTGGTCGCTGACCGGCTTCCTGATCATGTTCTCGGTGGCCGCGGGCTACCAGATCAGCTACGCGGTCTACGTTTCCGACTACTCCCGATACCTGCCTGAGAACACCCCGTCGCCGGCGGTGATCGCCTGGACGTACGTCGGCGCCGCGGCCTCGGCCATCTGGTTGATGTGCCTCGGCGCCCTGCTGGGCACGCACCTAGCTGTACCGGACGCGATCGGCAGCCTCGTGGAAGTCGGGAACCAGCTGTTCTCCGGCTTCGGAACACTGCTGGTCCTGGTCTCGGTCCCCGCGCTACTGAGCATCTGCGCGGTCAACTCCTATGGGGCGATGCTCACCAGCGCCAGCGCCGTCGATGGCTTCACCCACATCAACCCCGGCCTACGGACCCGGGTCGTCGGTATCAGCGTGATCGCAGTCGTCTCGGTGATCATCGCGCTTGCATTGCCTGCGAACTACCTTGGATCATTCAACAACTTCGTCCTGATGATGCTGTACTTCCTGATTCCCTGGACTGCGGTGAACTTGGTCGACTACTACTTCGTGCGGCGCGGTCACTACGCGATCACCGAGATTTTCAACCCGAACGGCATGTACGGACGCTGGGCGCGACGGGGAATGACCGCCTACATTGTCGGCCTGCTGGCCATGGTGCCGTTCATGTACCTCAGCTTCTACGTCGGTCCGGCCGCGAACGCCCTAGGCGGGGTGGACATCTCCTTCCTGGTCGGACTGGTCGTGGCCGGTGGGTTGTACTTCATCCTCAGCCGCAATCTCGATCTGTCCGCAGAGGCGCAGCAGATCAAGGCCAGCAAGCGTCAACTCGCGGAGCTGGTCGCCGAGGGGCTCGCCGAGCCCGCGGAAGACGCACCGGGTCCGCTGTGAGCAGCATCCAGGTAGCGATCGTTCAAGAGCCGCCTGCCATTCTCGACCTGGCCGAAGGGGTGAGCCGAGCCACGGAGCACGTCGACGCCGCGGCCCGGGAAGGCGCCCGCCTGGTCGCCTTCCCCGAGACCTGGCTCACCGGCTACCCGGCGTGGATCTTTGGCCTCGCCGGGTGGAACGACCCGGAGGCGCGCCGCTGGCACGCTGCCCTGGTCTCGCAAAGTCCCGCCGTCGATAGCGTTGACCTCGACCCCCTGCGCCAGGTTGCCGCTCGTAACCAGATCACTGTCGTGATGGGCTTGAACGAACGGCACGGTCCGGGCTCGGGCACGCTGTTCAACTCGCTGCTCACCATCGGGCCACAGGGCCAGACTCTCGGCGTCCACCGAAAGCTCACTCCGACCCATACTGAGCGCATCGTCTGGGCCCAGTCTGCGGACGCGGCTGGGCTTCGCGTGCACGACACTGACATCGGACGACTTGGCGGTCTCGTGTGCTGGGAGCACTGGCAACCGTTGATTCGCCAGGCGATGCACGACCAAGGCGAGCAGATCCATGTGGCTGCCTGGCCCGACATGACCGACGCCCATCAGGTGGCCACCCAGTCTTACGCCTTCGAGGGGCGATGCTTCGTCGTGGCCGCTGCGCAGTTCGTGCGAGCCGAGGACGTACCAGAGCAGTTCCGTGACGCCTATCGGACGGGGGTGGGACCGGACACTCCCACCTCGGGCGTCTGGTTCCCGGGGGGATCCGCGGTTGCTGGCCCGGACGGACGGTGGGTCACCGAACCGTTGTTCGATGTTGCGGGAACCGTGCACGCGGAGATCGACATCGAGCAAACCATCGCGTACAAGCAAGATTTTGACGTGGCGGGACACTACTCACGTCCCGATATCTTCACCTTGACCGTCGATCGTCGTCCCCGAGCGAGTGTCTCCTGGGTGGATGCAAGCGAAGATCCCGCGGAAGTGCCTAACCCGAGTACGAGTCGAGCAGAGGCGACGCGCCATGACTGAACCAGGGCCAGGGTCGATAGGACCGCCGAGTGCGGTGGAAGTTCCCCGCTTCGCCGGACCAGACACGTTCGCACGCCTGCCCAGAATCGACGAAGTCAGCAGCGCAGCAGCAGTCGCCATCCTCGGGGTCCCCTTTGATTCGGGTGTGTCATACCGACCAGGTGCACGCTTCGGGCCAAGCGGCATCCGCGCCGGGTCGAAGTTGCTGCGTCCCTACCATCCCTACCTCGATGTTGAGCCATGGAGCACCCACCAGGTCGTCGATGCTGGCGACATCGCGTGCAACCCATTCGACATCAACGAGGCCATCACCGAGGTGCAGTCTGCCGCGCGTCACGCCCTGGCTCGAGCTGACCGGCTCATCACCATCGGCGGCGATCACACGATCGCGCTACCTCTGCTGCGTGCGATGCACGAAAGGCACGGACCCGTCTCGCTCATCCACTTCGACGCGCACCTGGACACGTGGGACACCTACTTCAAAGCCCCATACACCCATGGCACCCCGTTCCGTCGCGCCTCCGAGGAGGGCATCCTCGAGCTCGACTCGTCCGCACACGTCGGGATTCGCGGTCCCCTGTACTCGCGCAGTGACGTCACCGATGACAAACAGCTCGGTTTCGCCGCCGTCACCACCGTCGACATCGCCAAACGAGGAGTTGAAGAGGCCATAGATCGAGTACGGCAACGCGTCGGATCGGGGCCCGTCTACGTGAGCATCGACATCGATGTGCTCGACCCCGCGCACGCGCCCGGCACCGGCACACCCGAACCCGGCGGCCTTACGACCCGGGAGTTGCAGCTCATCCTGCGCGGACTTGACGGACTCAACATCATCGGAGCCGATGTGGTCGAGGTCGCACCGGCCTACGATCATGCTGAACTGACCACGATCGCGGCCGCAAACGTGGTCTACGAATTCCTTGGCCTGTTCGCCCTCGCCAACGCTCCGAGGCCCTGACCACGAAAGGGACATCGCCATGACAGACGTCGTCGTTGCCTGTGGTCAGGTTCAACCGATCCTGGGAGACCTTGCGGCGAACCGAGAGATCACGACGGCTGCGATTCTCGACGCCGCCGCAAGTGGAGCGCGCGTGATCGTGCTCCCGGAACTGGCCTCGAGCGGATATGCGTTCGAGGACGGCGACGAGGCGCGTGCGGCGGCTGAGCCAGCCAACGGACCGACGGTCACCTTGTGGCAGCGGCACGCAGCGGACCTGGACGTCGTCATCGTTGGCGGCTTCTGCGAGCAGGACGTAAACGGAACGATCAAGAACAGTGCTGCTCTGGTCGACCCCTCCGGACTCCGCGCGATCTACCGGAAGGCTCACTTGTGGGACGCAGAGCGACTCATCTTCGAGCCGGGCCGGCTGCCACCACCCGTTGTCGACACCGTTGTCGGTCGGCTGAGTGTAATGATCTGCTACGACCTGGAATTCCCCGAGTGGGTGCGCCTACCCGCGCTCGCAGGCACCCAACTGCTGTGCGCGCCGGTGAACTGGCCAAAGTACCCAAGACCCGAAGGTGAGCGGCCGGGGGAGGTGACCCGAGTCCAGGCAGATGCCGCAGTGAACCGCATGTTCATCGCGGCGTGCGACCGCGTTGGTTCGGAGCGAGGCATCGACTGGGTCGGTGGCAGCACGATCGTCGACGCCGATGGCTGGCCGCTCGCGGGGGCCAAGGCCTCAACGGAACCCACGGTCTTCACTGCCAGCTGTCGACTCACCGATGCGAATGACAAGGGTGTCGGAGGGCTCAGCAACATCCACGCGGACCGCCGACCCGATCTCTACGGCGGAGCGCTCGAGGTGGCCCTGGTTAGGCCAGCATCCACCAATGTCGGGTGAGGAAGTGCCGCCGGATGGCGGCGGGAGGTCGCGAGGGGTCGACCGCTGCTGCGCCGACGCTGGATCTCCACCGCGGTCGTGCTCGGCGCGTTACCAGCTCGATCGTGACCAGGCGTGTCTCCCCGCGCTCGCCCGCAGGGGGGATGATCAGCCAACTTCGGCGTGGTCTGGCCAGCGTCATCCAGGCCGGCGGCCGAGGTCGTCCTGAAGAAGAGGCTGGCCGTAACGCAACACCTTCCAGCCGATCGACACCACGCTGACACCGGACAGCCCGTTCCTGGCGCTGGTCGACTACTGGCTCGCCGACCTGGCCTGGAGGGCCGCATCGCCCCGTCGACCCGGTTCAACTACGAGCGCGACATGCGCAGGCTCGTGCTGCCGTCGTTCGCCGGCTACACGCTGCGCGAGATCGGCGTCGCCC
>JACCVA010000433.1 GCA_013698435.1 Nocardioidaceae bacterium
ACCATCTCGGCGCGTGACTCGCTGATCGGCGAGCTGATCGCGCAGGCCTTCGACAAGGTCGGCAAGGACGGTGTCATCACCGTGGAGGAGTCCAACACCTTCGGCACCGAGCTCGAGTTCACCGAGGGGATGCAGTTCGACAAGGGCTATATCTCGCCGTACTTCGTAACGGACGCCGAGCGGATGGAGACGGTCCTCGACGACCCCTACATCCTGCTCAACCAGGGCAAGATCAGTGCCATAGGAGACCTTCTCCCGCTGCTGGAGAAGGTCATCCAGGCAGGCAAGCCGCTGTTCATCATCGCAGAGGACATCGACGGCGAGGCACTCTCGACGCTCGTGGTCAACAAGATCCGCGGCACCTTCAACGCGGCCGCGGTCAAGGCACCGGCCTTCGGCGACCGGCGCAAGGCGATGCTGCAGGACGTCGCGGCGCTGACCGGGGCACAGGTCGTCTCTGCCGACATCGGTCTCAAGCTCGACAAGGTGGGCCTGGAGGTTCTCGGCCGGGCACGCCGGGTGGTCATCACCAAGGACAACACCACGATCGTCGAAGGACTCGGCGAGCCCTCCGAGGTGTCGGCCCGCGTCAACCAGATCAAGGCCGAGATCGACAGCACCGACTCCGACTGGGACCGCGAGAAGCTCCAGGAGCGCCTTGCCAAGCTGGCCGGCGGCGTCTGCGTCGTAAAGGTCGGCGCGGCCACCGAGGTCGAGCTGAAGGAGAAGAAGCACCGGATCGAAGACGCCGTGTCAGCAACCCGAGCGGCCATCGAAGAGGGCATTGTCGCCGGTGGTGGCTCCGCGCTCGTCCACGCCGCAGCCGTGCTGTCCGACGGTCTGGGTCTCACCGGTGACGAGAGGGTCGGCGTCAACATCGTGCGGCGTGCGATCGACGAGCCGCTTCGGTGGATCGCCGAGAACGGTGGCGACGAGGGCTATGTGGTGGTCGCCAAGGTGCGCGAGGCGGGTGTCGGAAACGGTTTCAACGCTGCCACCGGAGAGTACGGCGACCTGGTCCCGCAGGGGGTGCTCGACCCGGTCAAGGTCACCAAGTCGGCACTGATGAACGCGGCCTCGATCGCCGGGCTGCTCCTCACCACCGAGACCTTGATCGTGGAGAAGCCGGCAGAGGCTGACGACGATGCCGCCGGTGGTCACGGCCACGGCCACGGCCACGGTCACTGAGGCACCGAGCAAGCCCGCTCGCCTCTGACAGGTGAGCACCGCTATGAGACGCCCCGGTCGACGAGTCCTCGGACGCGCCGACCGGGGCGTCGGCGTGCGGGGCGCTGGTCGGCAGCGGGTTCCACCGTCGCCATGGCGTCAGACGGAGCCTTCCGCGCCTTCAAAGGGGCCGAGCGCCGCAGATTTCGTTGTGACGGGCGTCAGAAGTGTGGAATCGCCTCGTCCATGCCACCCTTGGTCCTGTGATGACTCCGGGGGCTGATGGCGGGCCTGCGTCCGCTGCCCTCGCGGGGACGCGCCCCGACCTGTCTCAACTCGCCCGGACGGCTCAGCTTGGCGGCAAGCCCGAGGTCGAAGCCCTGCTCGCTCGGGTACGCGAGATCGCGCACCGCTACGCTCGCGCCCGCCTGGCGACCTACCCCGGTGGCCAACACCTCGCCGACGACGTGACCCAGGATGTGTGCCTGGCCATCCTTGGGGCGCTGCCGCGTTACCGTGACACCGGCCGCCCGTTCGAGGCGTTCGTGCACGGGGTCGCCTCCCGCAAGGTGGTCGACGCGCAACGAGCGGCGTCGCGGTCGCCGGTACCGACGGACGTGTTCGGTGACGAGGTCGACGAGCAGCCGACGCCGGAGGACGAGGCGGTGCACGCGAGCGAGGTCGAGTCCGCGGCCGAGCTGCTCGACCAATTGCCGCCGAGGTTGCGGGACGTCATGCTGTTGAGAGTCGCCTCCGGGCTCAGCGCGGAGGAGACGGGTGCGGCGCTCGGGATGACAGCCGGAGCCGTGCGGGTAGCGCAGCACCGGGCGGTCACGAAGATGCGGGCGCTGGTAGGACGACAAGAGGAGGTGGGTCGTGGCTGAGTCGTTCGACGCCGTGCTCGCCACCGACGAGCTGCTCTGCGCCTTGGCTGAGCGGCGCACGCCGAAGACCCAAGGTGACCCGGTGATCGAGGCACTCGCGTCCCTGGCCCGGTACGCGGACGCGCCCACGATCTCGTCGTCGGCCACCGCTCTCCCGGCAGCTGCGGGACGTCACATCCGGCGCGGTCGCCGGCGCCTCGGCCTCGCCATCGGCGTGGCACTTGCCTGCACGTCGTCGGGGATCGCAGCTGCGGTCACCGGAGACCCGCTGTTACCAGTGACGTTCATCGCCCGCCACCTGGTCATGTTCGGTGACGACCTCGGGGTCGATCACTCGTCCTCGCAGCCTGACCGCCAGCTCGCCTCGACCCTCGACCGCGTGGACACCGCGCCGCACCTGGCCGATGCGGGCCCGGTGGATGCCGTCGAGCATCGTCACCCACCGCGCGAGCGGGTGACAGCTCCGCAGGACGAGCCGGCCACGCCGCACGAGCTGCCGCCGGTCGTCGCCTC
>JACCVA010000448.1 GCA_013698435.1 Nocardioidaceae bacterium
TCGGCCACCGAGCGGACCGCGAACTCGTGCTCCTCGAGGTCCTTCGACGACCTGGCCAGGGTTGCGGCCAGGGCGAGGTCGTGCGCGTCGTCGCCGGTACGCCGGATCGTGCCGGCAAGGACGCGACTGGTGACGAGCCCACGCTCGCGACGCACCAGCATCTCGGGGGAGGCGCCGAACATCTTGTCGACATGGAAGGTCCAGCACGACGGGTAGCGCTGCGCCAGCCGCGTCAGGGGCGCGCGCACGTCGAGAGGCTCGTCGAGCTCCGCGACGAGGTCGCGGGCGAGCACGACCTTCTCCAGCTCACCGGCGCGGATGCGGCGGACGGCCTCGGCCACCACCAGCACCCACTCGGCACCATGCATGGCTCCGTCGCTGAACGCCACCTCGGTGGAAGTACGCGGCGTCGGTCCCGCACCGAGGGCCGGCGCAGGTCCGAGGCTGCCTGCCGAGACCGTGGTGACCCAGGCCAGGTCTCCGCGACGGCCGACGACCACCGACGGCACCACCAGCACGGAGTGGCCGGGGTCGTCGGCATACGCGAACGAGCCGAACGCGACCAGCCCGCTGCCGGGCACGTCGGCCTCGTCGCGCACGACCGCATGGTCGGCCAGCCGGCGCCACCACTGCTCGGCGCTCACGAACCGCGTTTCTCCCGACGTCTCATGGCGCGCGACCTCGCCCCACGCGACCAGGCCGTTTCCGTGGTGGACCCAGGACAAGGGTGACTCGGGCGGGAGCAGGGCCAGGAGCGGCCCCGGGTCGTCGATGACGACCGTTCTGGCCACCAGAGGCACCTTCTGCGGGGAGCGCGCGGCCAAGGTCGTCACGGCCAACCACCCTAGCCCTCGGGTTCGTCCGGCTGGCTGCTGCGCCGACTGTCCGCGCTGAGTCGGACGAATCGGTTGGGGGAGCGCGTGCAAGGCTGGTCCGCATGAGCCGCGCCAGCCTGGACAAGCAGCCGCGCGAGGTCGCGGCGATGTTCGACAAGGTGGCCGAGCGCTACGACCTCACCAACGACGTACTGTCGCTGGGCCAGGACCGGCGCTGGCGCCGGGCGGTGGTGGCGGCGGTCGATGCCCGCCCCGGTGACACCGTGCTCGACGTCGCGGCAGGCACCGGTACGAGCTCGGTCCCGTTCGTGCTGCAGGGTGCGGCGGCGATCCCTTGCGACTTCTCCGTCGGCATGTTGAGGGTCGGCAAGCGGCACCGGCCGCGGCTGCCGTTCGTCGCCGGGGACGCCGCCCGGCTGCCGTTCGCGGACGCGACGTTCGACGCGGTCACGATCTCCTTCGGGCTGCGCAACGTCGCAGACTACCGCCGCGGACTGGCCGAGATGCTGCGGGTGACCAAGCCGGGCGGGCGGCTCGTCGTGTGCGAGTTCAGCCACCCGACGTACGCCCCGTTCCGGACGGTCTACTCGGAGTACCTGATGAGGGCGCTGCCGGTCGTGGCGCGCCGGGTCTCGTCGAACCCCGACTCGTACGTCTACCTCGCCGAGTCGATCCAGGCCTGGCCCGACCAGCAGCGGCTCGCCACCGATATCGCTGCCGCGGGGTGGTGGTGCGTCGAGTGGCGCAACCTCAGCGGCGGCATCGTCGCCCTGCACCGCGCAATCCGTTGAGCTGCTCTACGTCCCTTGGCGGTGTCGCCGGTGTGGAAGTTTGCAGTCAGTATGCGACGCGACTTCCACACCACCACCAAGACGCTCTGGCGCCGAGCCCTCACCAAGGTCCGATGATCTTTTCAAGGATCGCCAAGAGACCGACTGCGAGCGCCGCGATCAATCCGGCGAACATCAGCGCAAGCCTACGGACGCGGTGCGTATCCGGGCTGGCGAGGGCGTACGCCGCCGCGCCACCGAGCGCGCCTGCCACCAGCAACGCGGGGAAGCCACCTAGAAGGCCGTAGAACACCACGGCAAGCAACGCATCCGGAATAGCTGATGGCCCCGTCGCATAGTCCGCGAACGGCACCGGGAAGCGGTAGACCAGCGCGCAGACTGCGGCGAGCGGAAACGGGAGCGCCACGGCCCAGAGGGCACCCCGAGGCGCGGCCAACCCCATCCGTGTCAGTCCTCCCCATCGGCGATAGAGTCCCCTGAGATCGTTAGAGAGGGTACGCCTCACCTGCCCAGCCTCAGACGTCCGAGTGGTGCGAAGTGACGTCTACGCATGAGAGATTCTTGACCATGGCACAAGTCCAGAAGGGCCGCTTCACGGCTGACGTCAGCGCACTGGGAGAGGAAGTCATCGTTTTCCTCATCGGCATGCGGATCAACAAGCCTTGGAAGGTGCGCACATGGTGGCCTGTGTTCGCGGCGATGCCGAAGATGCTGAGGTATCTCGCAGAACACCCCGAAAAGGGCATGCTCGGGTACGAGCAGGCATTGTTTCCGTCGCCGTTGCTGGTGCAGTACTGGCGTTCGTTCGATGACCTGGCCCGTTTTGCACGGGACCACGACGATCCTCACCTCGAGCCATGGCGGCAGTTCAACCGACGCATCGGAAACTCCGGCGATGTCGGCATCTGGCATGAGACCTACCGTGTCAAGTCCGTGGACATCGAGACGATCTACG
>JACCVA010000456.1 GCA_013698435.1 Nocardioidaceae bacterium
GCTTGGTGATGAAGGGCTATTGCCGCAACAGACACCGATGGTGCAAGGTCGAAGCACCGAGACAAGGGAAGGTGATCTGATGCCAGAATTCATGGACGTCCACACCGGCATGGCAGGAGTAACCGCCGAGGGGCTCCACGAGGCCCACCAGGCGGACTTGGCTATCCAGGACGACGAGCGGGTCAACTTCAAGCACGCCTGGGCTGACCCGAGCACCGGAATGGTGTTCTGCCTGTCCGAGGCTCCGAGCGCCGAGGCAGTAAAGCGCATCCACGAGCGAGCGGGGCACCCGGCCGACAACGTTTACGAGGTGCCGGTACAGGCCTGACGGTTGGGGCCGTGACGGCCGCGCCTTTCATCTCCGCGACGAGACCTCACGGGTGTCTTGCGAGCTGCCGGCGGCACTAACCTCGACTCATGCACCCTCGCTATCGCCATCTGGTGATCTCCGGTGCGTTGGCGGTGCTGCTGCTCATCGTCGTGGTGGCTGCGATGCGGCGAGGCTGACGTGATGCTGGTACTTGACGACGCCCTGATGACCGTGAAGGCCGCCCTCCTTGACAACAGCAGTCTTGTCCGGGCGGTCGCCTCCGGGCGACGGCGGAATGCGCTCGTGCCCTACCGCCGCGTGGAGCTGCGCTACGTCGACCTAGCGACGGGGCGTCGCCTTCAGGTGACGGCGTACGACGAGACGCAGGCCCATATCCGCAACGTTGACGAGGGCGTCATACAGACCGCGCTCGACGAGCTGCTGGCAACGCCCTACAGCAACTGGCATGTCGACACCACTACTGAGACGCTCCAGCTGCGGGTCACCAAGAAGGGTCGGCCCATGCTGCACCGGGCAAGCCGGGAGACGCCAGCGGTCGCCGACCGCGGCCATGACCGACTGAAGCAGCGTCGTCTCGACGAGAGCGACGCCCTCTTCAGCGCGCTCGGCATGATCGGACCCGACGGCGGCATCAAGCCCACGCGGCGGGCGAAGTTCCGCCAGGTGCAGGACCTCATCGGCCTCCTCGAGCCCGTCGTCGACGATGCGGTCACCAAGGGCCCCGGATCGGACCTGTCGGCCGAGCGGCCGCTGCGAGTCGTCGACCTCGGCTGCGGCAACGCCTATCTCACCTTTGCGGCCTTCCGCTACCTGACGCAGGTGCGCGAGCTTCCCGTGCAGGCGACCGGCGTCGACGTCAAGGCGCAGGCCAGGGCCCGGGGCAACGACCTGGCGGGCATTCTCGGTGTCAACGACCGGCTGCGCTTCGTCGAGGGCACGATCCGCGATGCCCCTGTCGACGCCTCGCCGGATCTGGTGCTGGCCCTTCATGCGTGTGACACCGCGACCGATGACGCGCTCGCGCGTGCCGTGAGGTGGCAGGCCCCGGTGATCGTCGCCGCTCCCTGCTGCCACCACGACGTCCAGCGCCAGCTCGCAGCGAGCCGGCCCCCCGATCGCTACCGGCTGGTGACGCGCCACGGCATCTTGGCCGAGCGGTTCGCCGACGTGCTGACCGACGCGCTGCGAGCGGCAATCCTGCGGATCGTCGGATACCGGGTCGAGGTGATGGAGTTCGTCGACTCCCGCCACACGCCGCGCAACGTGCTGATCAGAGCTGTCCGAACCGGGGCCACTGCCGACGAAGCAACAGTCGACGCCTACCGGTCGCTCATCGAGGAGTGGCAGGTCGAGCCGGTCCTGGCCGTCGGGCTGGCAGACCTGCACCCCGCGCTCAGGGGCCGTGGGTGAGGCGGATCACCACGGCCGCCGGTACCGGGCTGGTAGCTGCATGGGCGCTTGCCGCCGCAGCGGCGATGCCGTCGGCGTACGCCGACGACCGGCTCGTCTTCCGCCTGCAAAGCCCCGACATCACGGAGTCGAGCTCGCTGGTCGTCAGCACGGTCGACCCCTCTCTTGCCTACACGGCCAACGACTCCGGCGACCTGCCGGTGGTGTATGTCATCGACACGGCAACCGGCTCCGTGGTGGGGCGCATGACGCTCGAAGGCGTGGATGCCGTCGACATCGAAGCGCTGGCGGGAGGCGAGGACGGGACGCTGATCGTCGCCGACATCGGTGACAACGACATAGCGCGCACGACCGTGACCGCCTACCGCGTCCGGCAGCCGGTCAGGGGTGACACCGTGGTCTCCCCTGAGGCCGTCAAGCTCGCGTACGCGGACGGCCCTCGTGACGCCGAGTCGGTTCTGTACGACGACACCGCCGATCGGATCTACGTCGTCAGCAAAGAGCTCGTGGGCGCGTCGGTCTACGCCACTGCGCCGGGCGTATTCGCGCGCGAACGCGCCCCGCTGCAACGGGTCGCAGATGCCCCTCCCGTGGCCACGGATGCGACCTTGCTGCCGGGTGGCGACTTCGCAGTCGTGCGGACGTATGGCAGTGCAGCCGTCTACCGGTTCCCGTCCTTCGAGCACCTGTCCAACTTCGAGCTTCCAGTGCTGAAGCAGGGGGAGTCGATCGCGGCCCCGCCCCGTGGCGGCAAGGTCTGGGTGGGGACCGAAGGGAAGCGGTCGCCTGTCTTGGCCGTCCCGCTGCCACAGCTGCCGCCGCCACGAGCGTCACCGTCGACCTCGACCCCGCCGTCACCAGGCGCCACGCCGTCGACGACCGCACCCCCTCGTGCGGACCCGTCCACCCCAGCACCAGAGGACAGCGAGGCGGACGGGCCACCCTCTGGTCAGCTGGTGCTGGTCGGGCTCGGCTTCGCCATCGCACTGCTGCTGGTCGTCGCCGTCATCTCCGTCGCCCGGCGTCGTCGGCATACCTGAAACGCAGCTTGCTCCGGCAGCGGTGCGGTCAGGCGTGGAAGGTCGTGGCACGGGTACGAGCAGCCCGATCCTGCGCTATCACCCCGCCGTGGTGGCGCAGAAGGCGGCAACCGTCGCGATCTTGTCGGACGGACGCTTCACCTTGGGGCTGGGTGCCGGTGAGAACCTGAACGAGCACGTGGTCGGTGCCGGTTGGTCCCCCGTCAACGTTCGGCACGAGATGCTGCACGAGGCCATCCACATCATCTCGTCGCTCTTTGACGGCGGTTACGTCAACTTCGCCGGCGAGCATTACCGGGTCGACTCGGCCAAGCTGTGGGATCTGCCCGATCAGCGGGTGCCGATCGCCGTCGCCGTATCGGGCGCTCAGTCGATCTCGACGTTCGCCCCGCTCGTGGACTACATGGTCGCGGTCGAGCCCGATCCCGCGCTGGTGGAGCAGTGGGACGCGGCCGCCGGATCGTCGTCGCGCAAGAGCGGCCAGCTACCGGTCAGCTGGGGGCCCCTGATCGGGGGGCAGCGGTGACGATGGCGCACGAGCAGTTCCGCTGGTTCGGCGGTGGCTGAAAGGTCAACGCTGAGCTGCCGGGAACGGCGGGGTTCTCCGGTGCCAGCCAGTTCGTCCGCCCCGACGACGTCGCGGACTCGATCCCTTGCGGCCCGGACGTAGAAGGCATCGTGGAAGCCGTCCGGCCGTTCGTCGAGGCCGGCTTCACCGATGTCGCGCTGGTTCAGGTAGGAGACGCGGGCCAGCGCGACTTCCTGTCGCTCGCCGAGAGCCAGTTGCTTCCGACACTGCGTGCGGAGTACGGCCAGTGACCGTGTGCTGGAGTCAGAGCTGCGCGATGGTCCAGTCGATACAGGCCGTGAGTGCTTCGACGTCGCCGGGGTTGACGACGGGAAACATCGCCACCCGTAGCTGGTTGCGGCCGAGCTTGCGGTAGGGCTCGGTGTCGACGATGCCGTTGGCCCGCAGCACCGACGCGACGGCAGCTGCGTCGATCGACTCGTCGAAGTCGATCGT
>JACCVA010000473.1 GCA_013698435.1 Nocardioidaceae bacterium
CCGTTGAGGGTCGCCATCACCACATCGGCGGCGCAGTCAACGAACGTCGAAGCACCCGGCTCGCCAGTGAACCGAACCGTCGACACAGCACGCAGCTCGTTGCCCTCAGCCAAGCCAGTCATGTCCACGGCAATGTCATAACGCTGCACGTCGAGTAGCGAGCTGCGCTCGCGGGCTTCCTGGTGAGTAAGGCTGCGCAGAGTCGGCACGTGATCTCATTTCCTGGTGGTGGAGCGTTTGGTCAAGGCGTCCGACGCTACACCGGTCCCTAACGTGATCTCCCTCGCCATTGCGGCGCCAGGCTCTACCCTTCTGGCTGCAACTGAGCTCGACGGCCCGATCACCAGTGCGTCGCCTCAGGGTGAGCGAGGCGTACTCGCGCCCGAGCGAGCGCCTGCCACGGCCATCGACGCGTGGCGCGGAGAGTGGAGCGAGGTCAGAAGACGCATCCCTGCACCTGTTGTTCACCTTGTTGAAGCGCGTCATCCACCTGCTTGATCCGGCACGGAAACGTGACCTCGACATGTTGGGGGCAGAGTCGGCCGTCCAGGCCGACGGTAGGTGGAGGCAATTGATGACAATGTCCAAGAAGCAGGCGCTGGCGGGCGTGATCACCGCCGGACTCGGTGTCGCTGCGCTGGTCGCGGTGCCAGCGTCCGGAGCCAAGCATCATGACGAGTCCGGGCACAGGCACGGCGCCTTCGCGGGCGACGGAGTGGAGGCAAATCCACGGTTCGGGATCGAGAACAACGAGCTCGTGGCTGGCCTCTCGTCAACCTCGGTGGCGTGGGGTGCTCTGCGGCTCACCAACCCTGACATCCCGAACGGTGTCACCCACTACGGATACAACACCTCCAACGGCGGTCCGCTGACGCAGGACCCGCGTGAGGCGTTCAAGACCGAGCCGGACAAGAACGTCTACTTGGTGTTCGGCGGCAAGCACTACCTGTACCAAGGGCACGAGGGTGGACCCCGGGGCTATGTCACGCGGATCAACCTGGACGAGACCGACCCCGCCAAGCGGGTGACGCTCATCAGTGACACCAGCACCGACGGTACGGTCCTTCCGACCTTCGACGGAATCACCTGGGACCCCTTCACCCAGCAGCTCTTGCTGACGGCTGAGGCGGCTTCTCCGAAGGGCGGGGTGTTCGCGGTCAAGCTCGACGCGAACGGCGACAGCGTCGACGGGAAGGCAGAGCGCCTGCTCGCCCTCGGCTCCGGAGGCTACGAGGGTGTGCAGAACGACTCGGCCGGCAATGTCTGGCTCGTCGAGGACATCGGAGGTGCAAGCGTCTCCGGCGGCAAGAGGCCGAACAGCTACGTCTACCGGTTCAAGCCGACGAGCAAGCGTGACCTGACCCGGGGCGGAACCCTGCAAGCACTGCAGGTACTCCGCAAGGGCGGCTCGCCCATCACAGCGGCCGAGATCTCCGCGAACCCGTTCTCATCGGACATCACCGACCTGCACACCTACGGCAAGTCCTTCGCTACCCGGTGGGTGGACACACACGCGGGTACCACCGGGTTCGATGCCACCGCCAGCGCAGTCACAGCCGGCGCGACGCCGTTCAAGCGCCCCGAGAACGGGGTATTCCGTCCGGGCACCGGGTTCAAGGAGTTCTACTTCACCGAGACCGGGGACACCAGCACGGCCAGCACTCTCCCGGGCGCCTACGGGGGCGTCTTCCGGCTGATCCAGTCGAGTGTCGACAGCGACACCGGCAGGCTGTCTCCGACCTTCGTCGGGGACAAGGAGCACACCGGACTGGACAACATCGCGTTCGCCAGCACGTCCGACCTCTTGGTCGTCGAAGACGCGGGCGACACGCTGCACGCTCAGCGCAACGCGCTCGACTCCGGCTACCTGCTGGACCTGCATGGGAGTAAGAAGCACCCGCGGCCCCCGGTCCGATGGCTCGCGGAAGGCCGGGACGCTTCGGCGACGTACGACGCGTTGACGAGTCCCGGTTACAACGACGGGGACAACGAGATCACCGGCATCCACGTCTCCGACGGCGACCCGTCGGCGGCCGGCATCCTGGGCGCCAAGGTCCCGACCCCATTCACGTCCGGCTGGCGGGTCTTCTGGACCCAGCAGCACGGTGACAACGTGACATGGGAGCTGGAGGCGGTCAACTGACCGCGTCACCGCGTCAA
>JACCVA010000476.1 GCA_013698435.1 Nocardioidaceae bacterium
GGCATCTGCACGACCTCGTGCTCGATCGGCGCAGAGCCGTCGGTCGGCGTGTAGGTGATCGTCACCGTACCGGGACCGGGAACCTTGAAGTTCGTGGACTTGTACTGGTCGCCGTGCGCGTGCCTGCCGATGATGATCGGCTTCGTCCACCCGGGCACGAGCCGGGGGATGTTGCTGATGATGATGGGCTCACGGAAGACGACGCCGCCGAGGATGTTGCGGATCGTGCCGTTCGGCGAGACCCACATCTTCTTGAGGCCGAACTCCTCGACCCGTGCCTCGTCCGGCGTGATGGTGGCGCACTTGACGCCGACGCCGTACTGCTTGATCGCGTTGGCTGCGTCGATGGTGATCTGGTCGTCGGTGGCGTCCCGGCTCTCGATGCCGAGGTCGTAGTACTGCAGGTCGACGTCGAGGTAGGGGTGGATCAGCCGGTCCTTGATGAACTGCCAGATGATCCGCGTCATCTCGTCGCCGTCGAGCTCGACGACGGGGTTGGTCACCTTGATCTTGGCCATGGAGCGTGTCTCCTGAGGTTCGGTCTCCGCAGATTGCTTGACGTCAAGATATCTCAGCGCGTGCGCGCCGTCGAACGCGTGCGTACGCCTCAACCGGGACGGGCGGCACCGATGAGGCGACAAGGCGTGCTGCGGTCTGTTCCCCTTCGCGGCCCCTGCCAGCGGCGGGTGGTGACGGCGATCAGGTCGATCCCGGCACGTCCCGACGCTGGACCTCTTCCGGGCCATGACCCACTGAGCACGTACTCCCGCTGCAGACGACCTCCAAGCCCTCGCCGTCAGGCACTTCGACCGCCACCATGCCGTCGGAGTCCACCGACACCGAGAACGAAACCGCTCCGAGGCGCAGCCCGTCGATGCGAAACGCGCCCAGCAGGGTGCTCACCTTGGCCGGATGTGAGATGCGCCCAGCGGCCGCATCGACGTCGATCCCGGTCAGGGCGACCAGGCAGGCAAGCGGCGCGGCCGCCGCCCAGGCCTGGGGACGGCAGGCCGCCGGGTAGGCACTCGGAAACGCTACGTCGTCTGCGCCGTCACCTCCGTACAGCTCCGGTAGCCGGTAGCCGAAACCCTCTGCGGCGAGGAGGATGCCTGCCGTCAGTGCGGCAGCCTGCTCGATGCGCCCTTCGCGAGCCAGACCCAGCACCGCGATCGCCGTGTCGTGCGGCCAGACCGAGCCGCCGTGGTAGGAGAGTCGGGAGAACCGTGGAGACCCTGTGGTGAGAGTCCGCAGTCCGAAGCCGGAGCTCATGTCATCCGAGCGGAGCCGCGCTGCGACGAGACCGACCTCGCTGTCGTCGAGGATGCCCGTGCCGAGGAGGTGGCCCATGTTCGACGCGACCCCATCGACCCGGGCGCCCGACCCGTCCAGCGCGACCGCCGGGTACCCACCGGTCCCGGACCCGTCATTCACCCAGAAGTCGGCGACGAAACGCTTCTTGAGCGACGCGGCCCAGGCGGCGAGCCCCTCGACCTCTGGTTCACCGAAGCTCGCCAGCAGCTCACCCCCGCGCACGGCGGCCTCGTAGGCGTACGCCTGCACCTCGCTCAGCGCGATCGGCGGGTCGGCGAGCCGTCCGTCGGCGAACTGGACCGAGTCGTGACTGTCCTTCCACCCCTGGTTGGAGAGTCCCTGGCCGTTGTGGTCGATGTAGCGCAGCCAGCCCGACTCCTCCGACTGCACCGTCAGCCACGTCAGGCAGCGGCGTGCGGCCGGGATCAGGTCCGCGACCTCGTCCTGGGGTGCACCCCACTGCCAGGCATCGGCGAGGGTCGTCACGAACAGGGGGGTCGCGTCGACGCTGCCGTAGTAGACAGGGGGCAGGCTCGAGACGCTGAGGGCGACCTCGCCCTTGCGCACCTCGTGGAGGATCTTGCCCGGTTGTTCCTCGGTCCCGAGGTCGTCGTGGCGGCCTTGCCTGCGAGCCAGTGTCCGCAGGGTCGACATGGTGAGAACATGCGTGAACGGCGTCAGCATCCGAGCCGCCCACAGCGAGTCGCGGCCGAACAGGGTCAGGAACCACGGGCTCCCCGCGGCCAGGAACTGGTCGCCGCCCTCGCCGTTACCCGCCTCGACGGTGTCGCGAAGCAGCAGGCCGGCGAGGTCACGGAGGCCCTGCGCGGCGACGCGGCCCAGCCTGGGGTCATCGCCCACGACACGGACGTCAGCGCCCCACGGGGCGCATCCCCCCGGCGCGAACTGAGGCTCTACCGACTCCGGCGTCATCGTGCAGGTGACAACCAGGCGCTCTCCGGTGTTCAAACGTGTCTCCCAGCCGAGTCGGCCGCGATCGGCGTCGACCGTGCCCGGCGGCGGGTCAGCGACCGCGCGCACCGACGCTCGGGAGTCGCTCCACGACAGCCCCGGCGTGCTTGCCTGGGCCGGCACGGCGGGTAGGTGGTGGCCTTGCTTCACCTTGCCCATCGGTGCGAGGTCACTTGCCAGGTCAAGGTCGAGGCCAACATCGACCGGTGCGCTCGCGATCGAGCTGACGACGACCGTCTCTACGAGGTGGTCAGCGGACAGAACCCGCCGGCGATCCACAAAGACCGTGGGATCGGGCATCTCGTCTCCGAGGCCGCGCGCGACGTACAGGAAATGCTGCCTGTCGGCGTCGGCCGTGGATGAGTTGACAAGCTCGAGGTCGGCCCCGTGCAGGGTCAGCACCAGCT
>JACCVA010000039.1 GCA_013698435.1 Nocardioidaceae bacterium
CTCACCGAGCGACGAAGGCCCTCACCGAGCTACTGGTGAGGGCCTTCGCCGCCGCCAAGAGGTGGCTGACGAGCGCGTCGAGGGCGATTGGACTTGCAGCGTCGGGGTACAGCCGCGCCGTGGCGGCGTCGGAAACTAGCAGCAGCGACGACCTGAGTGAGGCACGACGCGTCGTTGTCACCGGCGGGGCCGGTTTCCTCGGCTCGTGGGTCTGTGAGGCCCTGGTGGAGCAGGGATGTCTCGTTGTCTGCGTCGACAACTTCGCCACCGGGTCCCCGGCCAACCTGGCGAAGCTGCAGGCCGGTGAGCGCTTCCAGCTGGTGGACGGTGATGTGTCCGCGGGTCTCCATATCGATGGGCAGGTCGACTGGGTGCTGCACCTGGCTTCTCCCGCTTCGCCGGCGCACTACCTGAAGATGCCGATCGAGACCCTGAAGGTCGGCAGCGTGGGCACGATGCACGCCCTGGACCTCGCAGCCGTGCTTGGATCACGGTTCCTGCTTGCCTCCACGTCGGAGGTGTACGGCGATCCGCTGCAGCATCCCCAGCGTGAGGACTACTGGGGCAACGTCAACCCCGTGGGGCCCCGCAGCGTCTACGACGAGGCCAAGAGGTTCAGTGAGGCACTCACGATGGCCTACCGGACGGCAGGCAAGGTCGACACCGCCATAGTGAGGATCTTCAACACGTATGGTCCCCGGATGCTGGCCGACGACGGGCGGATGATCCCGACCTTCATCAGGCAGGCACTTGACGGGGAACCGTTGACCGTGGCCGGCGACGGTACCCAGACCAGGTCGATCTGCTACGTCGACGACACCGTCGCGGGACTGCTGGCGATGGTCGCCAGCGAAGCGCCAGGGCCGGTGAACATCGGCAGCCCGGACGAGATGACGGTGCTGGACCTGGCGAGGCGGATCACCTCGCTCACCGGCTCAGCCTCGCAGGTCCGCTTCGTCGACCTGCCGGTCGACGACCCGCGGCAACGCTGTCCGGACGGTTCCCTGGCCCTTTCGTTGCTGGGGTGGTCGCCGCAGGTGGGTTCTGACGAGGGTCTACGACGGACGATCGAGTGGTTCGAGGCCCAGCGTGCTGGGCGGTGAGCCGGCCGGGAGACGTGCCGAAGCGACCGCGTGGTCGAGCAGGTCCACCGCGGCTGCAATGACGTCTGCGGGCTGAAGCGCCAGCAGCGCCGGGTCGACACGGTCGCCATGAGGGTCGCCGGTGTGCGGCCCCTGCCAGAGCACGCGATGAGGACCGCACGTGCGCGGACCCCACAGCGTCGGTGAGGTCGGTCCGAACACGAGCACCGACCTCGTCGCGAAGGCGGTGGCGAGGTGCGCGACACCGGTGTCGCCGGAGATCACCAGCTCTGCCGAGGCGACCACCGCTGCCAGCTGCAGCAAGGAGGTCCGACCGGCGAGGTTGCACTCAGCCGGGAGGTCAGCCGCCTCGCAGAGTCTCGACGCAAGCGGCCTCTCGTCCGTCGAGCCGGTCACGACCACCCGGTTCGGCGACGAGGTCGCCCAACGTGCCACCTCGGCGTAGCGCTCGACCGGCCAGCGACGTGAGGGGGAGGCTGCCCCAGGGTGGATGACGACCGCTCCAGTGGCCGGCGGATCGACCGCGGGTGACGGTAGGAGCAGGTCTGTGGGGTCCACGTCGAAGTGGAGTGACTCGTGCAGGAGGCGGCACCAGCGGTCGACCTCATGCTCGGATGCACACCACGTCGGGCCGCTGGCCCCCGCCGTGGGGTTGGCGAACGCGACTAGCTTGCCCGGGGACAGGTCGGCCAGCAGGCGGTGACTTTGCGGTCCCTTGCCGTGCAGGTTGACGGCCAGGTCGGGGGGTTCGTCTGGCCAGCCGAGTGGTTGGAGGCCGCTGGCTGGGTGCAGCTCGTCGACCGCCCCGACGAGGTCGGCGAGGGGGCTGAGCGCCGCTGGAGCCGCCAGGAACACGCGGTGTCCCGGCAGGTTGCGGCGCAAGGCGCGCAGAGCGGGTACGCCGGTCAGGAAGTCACCGAGGCCCAGCGCACGCAGGACCAGGATGGTCGGACGGCGGCTCAGGGCCACGAGCCTTCGATCGAGGGTGTCACGACGAGCTCCCGCACCTCGCACCCCTCGGGCTGGCCCAACGCGAACACGATGGCATTGGCGACATCTTCCGGCCGGTTGAGCTTGGCGTCCGGCGGCGGTTTGTACTGCTCGTCGCGCCCGTCGAAGAACGGTGTCTGCATGCCACCGGGCACCAGCATCGTGACCCCGACCCGCCCGGCGGTCTCGGCGGCGAGCGCACGGGTGAAGCCGACGACCCCGAACTTCGACGCGCAGTACGCCGTCGCGTCACTCAGCGCGCGCAGCCCGAGCGTCGAGGCGACGGTCACGACTCGGCCGTGCCGCTCGACGAGGTCGGGCAGCGCCGCACGCACCACGGCGACCGTCCCCAGCAGGTTGACCATGACGACCGCGTCCCACTCGTCGGGGTCGACGTCCTCGAGTCGTCCGCACGAGTCGATGCCGGCACAGGTGACCACCGCGTCGATGCCGCCGAGCCGCTGCGAGCAGGAGCGCACCGCGGCCTCGGCGGCGCGGCGGTCCGCGAGGTCGACGATCTCGTAGTCGTACTCCCCGCCCGGTCGCACCCGGTCGAAGACCAGTGGGCGGCCACCGGCGGCCGCGACGGCATGTGCGGTGGCGGCACCCAAACCGGATGCACCACCTGTGACGAGGACGGTTCCCAAGGTCATGACGACATCTCCTTCGAGCTGGTGGTCGTGGTGGTTGAGCTGCGGCCCGCGCTCTCGACGAGGTGGGTGGTCGAACGCCCTGCCAGGTAAGGCACCACCACCGTCTGGCCGCCCCACTCGACCAGCACCTCCGCCTCGGGCACGTCCCGACCGGCGTAGTCCCCGCCCTTGACCCAGATGTCGGGCCGCAGCACGCGCAACGCCTCGAGCGGAGTGCTCTCGTCGAAGACGACGACGGCGTCGACGCACTCCAACGCTTCCAGGACCTCCACCCGGTCTGGCATCGGAACGAGCGGACGGTTGTCGCCCTTGAGACGCCGGACAGAGGCGTCGGAGTTGAGGCAAACGACCAGGCAGTCACCGAGGCTGCGGGCGGCCGTCAGCGCCGAGACATGACCGGCGTGCAGCAGGTCGAAGCAACCACCGGTGGCGACCACCACGCCGCCATCGTGGCGCACTCGCCGCAGTACGGCTTCAACCGACCGCTCGGACGGCACACGGCTGTCGGCGTCCGTGAGCGGAAGATCGTCTAGGGGCGCTTCCGATGCGGCGACGGGGCTTGCCGGACCGCCTGAGGCGACGTATGCCGAGGCGGCCGTGACCGCGGCCTGAACCGCCTCGGCTGGGATCAGCCCGGAGCCCAACGCGATCGCCGCGGCTGACGCGAACCGGTCCCCGGCGCCGCAGGCGTCGCGGCAGTCCACCTCAGGTGCCGGCACCACCACCGGCGCGCCGTACCCGTAGGAGAGCAGTGCGCCGCGCGCCGACATGGTGACGGCCACCGCTCCCACCCGCCAACCGTCGACGAGCGCGTCGGCGTGATGGGCGGCGGTCGCCAAGGCGCTGCCCACGCGCTGACGACGGCCACGGCGGTCGGCCCAGTCGGCCGCCTCAGTGGAGTTCGGGGTGACCAGCTGTGCCCCGGCGACCGGCTGGCTGCCGCGCGGGTGCGGGTCCCACACCAGAGGTGTCGGCCGGGGACGGCGCGACAGCACGTCGCGCAGCTCGTCCACGCCCGTAATGCCCCGCCCGTAGTCGGAGACAAGGACCGCGTCCGCTGCCGCCACCGCATGCTCGACGTCAGTCGGCAGCGCGCCGAACGTGCCGAGGTCGGTTCCGCGGTCGAGCCGGACGATGGACTGGCCGCCGCTGCGCACCCGATACTTCACCGGTGTCGGACCGTCGTAGGGCACTCGGATCACGGTCACGTCGACGAGCAGCTCCGCCAGCCGGTCGCCGGCCTGGTCGTCTCCCCACGCGGTTACCAGTTGCACGTCGTGGCCGTCCCTGGCAGCCATCATCGCTGCGAGAGCCGCGCCGCCCGGGCGCGGGTGCTCGACGATCTCGTCAACGACCGGGACGGGTGCGTCGGGGCACACCCTGTCCACCCGGCCGACAGCATCGATGTCCAACAGGGAGTCGCCGACGACCGTGAGCCGGATCGCCGCCCGGGCCGTCACGCCGGTCTCCCGGCGGGCGACGCGACGGTGAGGACATCCTCGAACGCCACCGTTGCCGGCGCCAGCCCGAGCGCCTGGTCATAGCTCGCGCACAGGATATGAAGAGCGACCAGATGCAGCTCCTGAACCGTGGCCGTGTACGCCGCCTCGACGCAGAGCGTCTCGTCGGCTACCTCTGCCAGCGGGTTGGGGCGGGGCCCGGTGAAGGCAATCACCCGCACCCCGATCGAGCGTGCCCGCCGAGCCGCGGTGACGATGTTGGGACTTCGCCCGCTCGTCGACATCAGCACCAACACGTCCCCGGTACGCCCGTGCGCCTCCACCTGACGAGCGAACAGCTCCTCGACCGGATAGTCGTTGATGATGGCGGTCAGGCTCGAGGTCTCCGCGCTCAAGCAGATGGCGGAGCACGGGGGTCGGTCGTCGCGGTAACGCCCGACCAGCTCAGCGGTGAGGTGTTGTGCCTGGGCAGCACTGCCTCCGTTACCGGCCGCCAGGACGCGGCCCCCGGCGGCGTAGACCTGAGCGATCTCGGCGCCCCAACGGGCGGCGATGTCGACGCACGGCTTGAACGACTCGAGCGCGCGCAGCAGCTCCTCGACATGGCGATGGTCACACGGAGTCGGTCGAGGGGCCTGGCCGGCACGCGTAGGCGCGGTCATCGGATCGCCTCCGTGGTCGGCTGCTGGGAGCGACTGAGTACCGACTCATAGACGGCCTCAGTGGCGGCGGCCACCTGCTCCCATCGGTACGTCGCGGCAGCCCTGCGATAGCCCGCCTCGCCGTAGCGCCGGCACCGCGCCGGGTCGGCCAGCAGCCGCTGCAGCACGCGGGCCAACAGGTATGGACGGCGGGGCGGCACGAGCTCACCGGTCTCACCGGGCACGACGGTGTCGAGCAGTCCGCCGACGGCGGTGCCGACGACGGGGCGGCCGTTCGCCATCGCCTCGACGGGAACGATCCCGAACGGCTCGTACCAGGGCACGGCGACGACCACGTCGCTGGCTCGGATCAGCCGCGGTACGTCGGCGTGGCTGACCCGGCCGAGGAAACGGACGCGGTCGGCGATCCCGGTACGCCGGGCCAGGTCACGTAGCCGGCACACCTCCGGGTCCGCGGCGAGCGCATCCCAGGACGGCCCGCCGGCGATGGTCAGCTCCACGCCCGGCAGCTGCGCGAGGGCGGTCACCACGTCGCCGACGCCTTTGCGCTCGACCAGACGGCCGAGCACGAG
>JACCVA010000044.1 GCA_013698435.1 Nocardioidaceae bacterium
GCACACCGCATCTCGCCGTACTGCCCCCGCTGCGAGACTGCGCTGTCGGACCACGAGCTGGGTCAGCCGGGCGGCTACGAGACCGTCGTCGACCCCTCGGTGTACGTGCGGTTCCCGCTCACGTCCGGGCCCCTCGCCGGCGAGGCCGCACTGATCGTCTGGACGACGACGCCGTGGACGCTCGTGTCCAACACGGCCGTCGCTGTCAACGCTGACGTCACCTACGTCGCCGCAACCGACGGCAGCGAGACCCTCGTCGTCGCCGAGCCGCTTGTCGCCTCGACGCTGGGTGACGGCTGGACGGTGCAGTCGCGCTTCACTGGCCGCGACATGGAGCGGTGGACCTACCAGCGCCCGTTCGAGCTTGTTGCCTTTCCGAAGGGAAAAGATGAGCACAGCCCGAAGGGAAAAGATGAGCACAGCCCGGAGGAGGCACACTTCGTGGTCCTCGGTGACTACGTGACCACCGATGACGGCTCCGGGCTGGTGCACCAGTCCCCCGCCTTCGGTGCCGACGACATGGAGGTCTGCCGCGCGTACGGGCTGCCCGTGGTCAACCCCGTCCGCCGCGACGGTCATTTCGAGGACGACCTACCCCTGGTCGGAGGACAGTTCTTCAAGCATGCAGACGCCGACCTTGTGAGCGACCTCGAGCGCCGCGGCCTGATGTTCCGCCACGTCGCCTACGAGCACTCCTACCCGCACTGCTGGCGATGCCACACACCGTTGATGTACTACGCCCTGCCGGCGTGGTACATCCGGACGACCGCGGTCAAGGCGGAGCTGATTGCCGAGAACGACAAGACGAACTGGTATCCCGAGACGATCAAGCACGGACGGTTCGGCGACTGGCTCGAGCACAACGTCGACTGGTCGTTGTCACGGACCCGCTACTGGGGCACTCCGCTGCCGATCTGGCGTTGCGGTGAGGACCACCTCACCTGCGTTGGCTCCTTGGCCGAGCTGGGTGAGCTCACCGGCGACGACCTGTCGGAGCTCGACCCGCACCGTCCCCACGTCGACGACGTGGTGTTTGCGTGTGCGAGCTGCGGAGGCCCGGCGAGGCGGGTCCCAGAGGTCATCGATGCCTGGTACGACTCCGGCTCGATGCCATTCGCCCAGTGGGGATACCCCTACCTGCCGGGGTCGGAGGACGAGTTCGAGCGCGCGTACCCGGCGCAGTTCATCAGCGAGGCGATCGACCAGACGCGCGGCTGGTTCTACTCCCTGATGGCGATCGGCACGCTCGTGTTCGGCCGGTCCTCTTACGAGAACGTGGTGTGCCTGGGGCTGCTCCTCGCCGAGGACGGTCGCAAGATGTCGAAGCACCTCGGCAACACCCTCGAGCCGATGCCGCTGATGGATGAGCACGGCGCGGACGCCGTGCGCTGGTTCATGGCCGCGGCTGGTTCCCCCTGGGCTGCCCGCCGCGTCGGACACGGCACCTTGCAGGAGATCGTGCGCAAGGTGCTGCTGACGCTGTGGAACACCGTGTCGTTCCATGCGCTCTACGCACGGGCGAACGGCTGGACACCCGGCGAGTCCGCGCCGGCCGTTGCCGACCGTCCCGTTCTCGACCGGTGGCTCGCCTCGCAGCGTCACCGGCTGGTGCGCGACGTGACCGCGGCGATGGAGGTGTTCGACACCCAGCGGGCGGGCACCCTGCTCGCCGCGTTCATCGACGACCTGTCGAACTGGTACGTCCGGCGGTCCCGCCGACGCTTCTGGGACGGCGACGACGCAGCGCTGTCGACGTTGCACGAGACGTTGGACGTGCTGGTCCGGCTGCTCGCACCGCTCACGCCGTTCATGACCGAGCGGGTGTGGCAGGACATCGTGCGGCCGGTCGACCCCGCCGCGCCCGCGTCGGTCCACCTGGCAGCGTGGCCGTCGCACGACGACGCAGCCGTGGACCCGGGTCTCGACCGCGGCATGGCGCTGACCCGCCGACTCGTCGAGCTCGGCCGTTCGGCGAGGGCCGAGGGCAAGGTGAAGACGCGGCAACCGCTGCGGCGGGCGTTGATTCCGTCGAGCGCCTACGCACAGCTGACCGACGAGCTTCGTGCCGAGATCGCAGCAGAGCTCAACGTCGAGAGCATCGAGTCCCTCGGCTCGACGGGCGACCTGGTTGACCACACCGCCAAGGGAAACTTCCGCAACCTCGGCAAGCGCTTCGGCAGTCGCACGCCGCACATTGCTGCGGCAATCGCTGCTGCCGACGCAGCAGAGCTCGCCGAAAGCCTTGCCAGCAAGGGACTTGCAACCATCGACTTCGAGGGAGGGACAGAGATCTCGGCCGACGACGTGATCATCGCGGAGCGTCCACGCGAAGGATGGTCGGTCGTCAACGAGCATGGTGAGACGGTGGCGCTCGACCTGCATCTCAGTCCGCACCTGAGACGGGCCGGACGAGCGCGCGAGATCATCCGGACGGTCCAGGAGGCGCGCAAGACCGACGGCCTGGACGTCTCGGACCGGGTTGTGCTCAGCTGGTACGCCGAGGGTGAGACCGCTGCTTCCCTCCGCGACCAGGCCGACCTCATCGCGGGCGAGGTACTCGCCGTCGGCGTGTCCGAGACCTCAGGTGACCACGTGCACCACGACGCCGAGCTCGGTCTGTCCTTCTCGCTACGCAAGGCGTGAAGCGACAGCTACGTCGCCAGCGGGCCGATCAAGGCAGCCCCCGCGCCGGTGTCATTGCTGCTGCTGCTGGTCCTCGCCGAGAAGCTCGCGGAGCCGCCGTGGGGTCTCGCCGTCGGCAGAGGGAGTCAGCGGGGTGTCCTCGCCGTCTCCCTCGCCGTCGAGCGTCCTGAGCTGGGCCTGGAAGTAGCTGCGCAGCCGGCTGCGGTACTCACGCTCGAACGCACGCAGGTCCTCCAGCTCGCGCGCCAGGCTCTCCTTGTCACTCTCGAGCTGGCCGAAGAGCTGCTGGCGACGGGTGTCGGTCTCGGCGTCGAGCTTCTCGGCGCGGGTGCGTGCGTCGGACTCGAGCCGCTCGGACTTCGACTTCGCGTCGGCCTCCAGGCGCTCGGCCTTGGTCCGGGCTTCGCCGACGATGCGGTCGGCGTCGTCGTTCGCCTCGTTGACCAGCTGGTCGGCGTTATGGGTGGCGATCTCCAGCAGCCGTGCTGCGGCCGTCGAGGCCTCCGGGACGGTCCTGACGGCAGGCACGGGAGCGACCGCCGAGGCGGCGGACTCAGGCTCGTCCACCGATTTCGGCTCGACAGAGTCGACCGGCGGCTGCGACCCCGCTGAACCTGTCGAAGCGGCCGACAGCTTCGACCGAAGGTCATCGTTCTCCTCGTGCAGCCGGGTGAGCTCCACCTCGACCTCGTCGAGGAACTGGTCGACCTCCCCCATGTCGTACCCCTCCCGCAGTCGGACGGGCGTGAACGTCTTTTTGTGGACGTCTTCGGGCGTCAACGCCATGAGCTCGCTCCAGGTAGGTCGTCGGTTCGGGACGTGCACGCCGCACGCTACTCCGTTTGGCTCGCATCGCGAACGCACGGTGTGGCGGCGGCTAAGAAGCAGTCAGAAGAGTATGACGGTTCAGGTACAGCAGAACGTAGCAAATCAGCAGTACGAAGAGCAGGGAGAGGTCGAGCGCGACACCACCGAAACGCAGCGGCGGCATGAACCGGCGAAACGCCTTGATGGGCGGGTCGGTGGTGCTGTAGATGACCTCGAGCAGCACGAGAACAGGTCCGCGTGGGTGCCAGGAGCGGGCGAACATCTGGACCCAGTCGGCGACGATCCTCGCCAAGATGAGAAGGATGTAGAGCCATAGGACAAGCTCGATGAGGAATCCGACGACGACCACTTGCCGAATATAGACGGTCGCGTCGTCAGCTCTGGTTGAAGAACCCGCCCTCGGCGATCCGCTGCTTGTCCTCGGCGGCAACCGAGACGTTCGCCGGCGAGAGCAGGAACACCTTGCTGGTCACCCGCTCGATGGAGCCTCGGGTGGCGAAGACGAGGCCGGCTGAGAAGTCGACGAGCCGCTTGGCGTCGTTGTCGTCCATCTCCGAAAGGTTCATGATCACCGGAATGCCTTCGCGGAAGTGCTCGCCGATCGTGCGCGCCTCGTTGTAGGTGCGGGGGTGCAGGGTTGTGATGCGCGAAAGCTCCGCGACGGACTGGGCGGGACGACGGCGCTCCGAAAGCGATGCCACGGGTGGATGCCTCTCCTCGGGGACCGCACTGACAGGCCGGGCCGACGAACGCGCAGGCTCGTCGCCGTCGGCGTCGGCGTAATAGTCGTCTTCGTAGCGGTCGTTGTCCTCGAGCAGGCCCAGGTAGACCCCGACCTTGCGCATTGAACTCGCCATGACCTAAGTGCCTCCGCTTGTCGAACGATGCTGAGTCGGTGATGCCTGCTCGTGGTCGGACGCTGGCGCCCTCACTCGATCCTGAGACTACCCGAGCACAGGGCGTGCGCCGAGCACCGCGCTGCCGACACGCACGTGTGTCGCACCGGCCGCGATCGCGGCCTCGAAGTCGTCACTCATGCCCGCCGACACCCACCCCGCATGCGGGTATGCCGAGGTGAGCTGACGCGACGTCTCCAGCAGCCGTGCGTACGCGCCACCAGGGTCCTCGTCCAGCGGCGCGACACCCATCACGCCACGCAGCCGGACCTGACCAGCGCTGTCGAGGGCACGCGCGACCGGATCGACGTCGTCGTGGCTGACGCCGCCGCGTCCGCTGCCTGCGCCCGCGGCGTCGAGGCTTACCTGCACCAGGCAGTCGACGGTGCGGTCGAAACGGTGGGCACCACCGGACAGCTTCAGGGCGACACGTTCGGAGTCGACCGAGTGGACCACGTCGGCGTACCGGGCGACCTTCGCAGCCTTGTTGGACTGCACCTGGCCGACGAAGTGCCAGCGGATGTCGAGGTCGGTGAGCTGGCCGGCTTTCTCCTCGAGCTCACGCAGGCGGTTCTCCCCGAGGTCGCGCGCTCCCAGCTCATACAGGAGGCGGAGGTCGCTGACCGGCCAGGTCTTGGTGACCACCACCAGCGTGACGTGGCCGGCGTCCTTGCCGGCGTCGGCACATGCGCGGTCGATGCGCTGGCGGACGTCGGCAAGGCGACCGGAGATCTCCTGTCGCCGGCCGTCAGGCACTTTCGCCCTCGCGCAGGACGACCAGACCGGCGAACCTTCCTGATCGGTCACCGTCGCGCCGGTAGGAGAAGAGGTCATCGGACTCCCGGGTGCAGCGGCTCCGGTCGTGGGCGATGCACCCGGCTGACTCCAGCTGTGCGGTGACAGCGGCACCGAGGTCGAGGGACGGTGTGCCCCAGGTGGTGCACGCGTATGCCGCCGGCACGACGTCGGCGACCTGGTCGCGCAACGATGCGGGGACCTCGTAGCACCCGCCGCACACGTACGGCCCGACGTAGGCTTCGACGTCGCTGGCGCCCCGTCGGCGCATTGCGTCGACGGTGATGCCGACGATGCCGGCCGCTACGCCGGACCGGCCGGCGTGCGCGACGCCGACGACGCCGTGGGTGGCGTCGGCCAGCACTACCGGCACGCAGTCACCGACCCGGACGCACAGCGCCACGCCGCGGGCTGTGGTGACGAGGGCATCGCAGCTGTCGGCTACCGGTCCTGGTGCGTCGACGACGCGAACCTCGATGCCCTGCACCTGCCGCATGGTCGCGAGCCCGGGCACGTCGAACGCGTCGGCCAGCCGGCGGAGGTTCTCGGCCAGCTCGTCGTCGCGTCCTGGTCGGGACCGGCTGAGGTCGAGGCTGTCGAACGGGGCCTCGCTCACGCCACCATGGCGGTCCGTGAACGCGATCTCGACGGGGCTGGACCCCAGGCGCTCACGGCAGGTGAACACGGACTACTTGAGGAAGTC
>JACCVA010000051.1 GCA_013698435.1 Nocardioidaceae bacterium
AGCCCGGGGAGCTCGACCGTGCCCGCGACCGCCCCGACCTCGACCCGTAGGCCGGTCTCCTCGAGCACCTCACGACGGACGGCGACCGCGAGGGACTCACCGTCGTCGACCCGGCCACCCGGGATCGACCACCGCCCCAGCGCGGGTGCACGGGCGCGAAGGACGACCAGAAGGCGCCCGTGTTCGTCCTTGACCACAGCCCCCACACACGGCACCTTCACCCCTCGAAGGTACTCATCCGGGCGTCGTGGGTCGCGCGGCTCGGCTACCCTTGACCCCCACGATTCGTCCGGACCGCTCAGGCGCCAGAACCCTTGGCTGGGTCGGACGAATCGAGAGGGAGTCGTCACAGAGGCGCCACGAGGTGAGTATGTCGATGAGACAGAGGTCGTGGGGTGCTTGACCGCACGTCGGCGTACCCATCACCGTGGTCGCATGCGACATCGGCTCAGCGTGATCGACCCGCTCGCCGCGGTGCTCGGCGGAGAGATCAACGAGGTGTCCATGCCGTTGTGGTCGCCGTGGCCGGTGCCGAGCGGGTGGACGTTCTCCGGTCTGGCATATACCGAAGCAGACGACGACGGCGCGGCAACCGTCAGCTGCTGGGCCGGGCCGGACCCTTTCGGTGACCCGGCCGAGCTGCTGTTGATCTGCGAGGAGGCCGGTGCGGGCGTGGGCAGCCACTTCGCGGGCCTCTCGATGAGCTACCCGACGCCCGGAGTCGGCGAGGGCCCCCCGCACGCGAAGTTCGACCTCGAGGGCCACCCCGTGCCGTTGTGGTCGGTGCAGGCCAGCCCCGACCGCGCGGTGTACGCCGGCGAAGCAGCGGGCCGATGGCTCTGGGTGGTCGTTCACCCGGCCGAGTCGAGCGCCTTGATGGTGGAGCCGATGCACCTCGTCGATGCGCGACAGCTGGGTGCAGAGCTGACCGTGCTCCCGGTCGGCGAGATCTCACCCCGCCTGCTCCTCCACTGACCACCAGGCCGACCGGGCCGCTGCGGGATCGTTCCGATGGTGCGTTTCCAGTGCCTGCAACAACGGCTTGTAGCGTTGCCACGGTGACGCCGGCCGAGGACTCGCAACCCGACCCACGTCGGTGGATAGCATTGGCCGTCTGTTGCAGCGCACTGTTCATGACGCTGCTGGACGTGAGCATCACGAACGTGGCATTGCCGGCGATCGGTGAGTCGACGGATGCGAGCCCGGCTCAGCTCCAGTGGATCGTGAGCAGCTACATCCTGTCCTTCGGGCTCGTACCCGTCCTCGCCGGCCGCCTCGGAGACGACCACGGCCGTCGACTGATGTTCATCGTGGGCGTGGCGGGGTTCGTCGCGTCGAGCGCGCTGTCCGGCCTGTCTCCCGGCGGCGGTCTGCTCATCGCGGCACGGGTCCTGCAGGGGCTGTCCGGTGGACTGATCAACCCGCAGGTGTCGGGTCTCGTCCAGCAGATGTTCCGCGGCAGCGAGCGGGGCCGGGCGTTCGGCGTCATCGGCACCGTCGTGGGGCTTGGAACCGCGTTGGGGCCGCTCGTGGGTGGCGGTCTCATCGCCCTGGGCGGGCCGGACCTCGGGTGGCGACTGGTGTTCTTCGTCAACGTCCCGATCGGCGCTGCCGTGCTGGTCGCGGCTCGTCGCTGGCTTCCGCGGGCGCAGACAGGCGGACGTCACAAGCTGGACGTGATCGGGGCGGCGCTGCTGGGCGGCGGCATCTTCTGCGTCCTCTTCGCGGCGGTGGAGTACGACGCCTTGCGTGACCCCCGCCTGGCCTGGCTGGTCGTGCCGGCGATCGTGCTCTTGGGCTGGTTCTTCCGCCGGGAAGCGCGCCTCACCAGGACCGGGTCGGATCCGCTCGTCGACCTACGGCTGTTCCAGCGCCCGTCGTACACAGCCGGTGTCTTGTTGGCCTTGTTCTTCTTCTGCGCGATGACGGGGCTGCCGCTCGTGCTGGCGCTCTACTACCAGCAGGGGCTCGGCTACACGGCACTGCAGTCCGGCGTCGGGATCACCGCGTTCGCGCTCGGCACGTCGGTCGCGGCGCCGCTTGCGGGGCGCGTCGTCACCCGCATCGGGCGTCCGCTCGTGGTGGGAGCATGCCTGACCTTCGGACTGGGCGCGCTCGCGCTCGGCCTGGTCGTGGGCGCCAGCAGCGGTGAGCACGTCCTGCTTGCGTTCGCGCTTCCCCTTTTCGTGGCCGGCCTCGGCTCCGGCGCGCTCATCACCCCCAACCAGACGTTGTCCCTCGCCGAGGTCGATCCGGTGGTGGGGAGCACCGCCGGAGGCGTGCTGCAGACCTCGCAGCGGATCGGGTCGGCGATCGGCCAGTCGATCATCGGCGCGGCGTACTTCGCGGCTCTGCCCTCGGGCGTCGACACGTTGACGGGGGCCGAACGCAGCGCGGCGTACGGCGACGCTCTCGGCAGCGCCATCGCCGTCACCTTGTGCTTCGTTGCGGTGGCGCTGGCGTTCGGCGTCTATGACCTCGTCAAGACACGGGGGCGACGGGGCCTCCACAGCGGTCGAGCGCCGGCCGGTGATGAGGTTGTCGAGCCCTACACTCGCTGACGTGCGTATCGACCTCCACACCCACTCCCGTGCCTCCGACGGCACCCAGCCACCTGCAGAGGTCGTCGCGCTCGCCGCGAAGGCGGGGCTCGACGTCGTCGGTCTGACCGATCACGACTCCGCCGCCGGCTGGTCGGAGGCACGCGTCGCCGCACACGAGACCGGCATCGTCGTCGTGCCGGGCATCGAGATCTCCACCAAGCACAACGGCGCGGGGGTGCACCTGCTCGCATACCTGCCTGACCCGACGTACCCAGGGCTCATGGCCGAGCTCGATCTCATCCTGGCGGGACGCACCGGCCGGCTCGCCGCGATGCTGGGGCAGCTCCACGACGCCGGCGTCGACATCGACGAGTCCGAGGTCATGCGACAGGTGGGTGAGGCGAAGGCGATCGGGAGGCCGCACATCGCTGACGTCCTCGTCGCCAAGGGCTACGCCGACGACCGGGGCGACGCTTTCAGCACCTGGCTCAGCTGGGGGCGGCCCGGTTACGTGACGCGGTATGCGTCGGACACTCGCGCCATGGTGCGTCTGGTCACCGCGGCCGGAGGGGCGGCCGTCGTCGCACACCCGTGGGGGAGAGGGAGCAGACGGGTGCTCGACCTGCCCACGTTGGCCTCGCTGCAGGGTGACGGGCTGGTCGGCATCGAGGTCGACCACCAAGATCAAAGCGGTGCCGACCGGGAGGCGCTGCGGGCGATCGCGGCCGACCTCGACCTGGTGGCGACCGGAGCCAGCGACTTCCACGGCGCGGGCAAGGTCGACCACGAGCTCGGCTGCAACCTCACCGAACCGGCGCAGTATGAGCGGCTGCTCGAGGCGGCGGCGTACAACGCCGCGGCTGCCGGTGCCGCGGTGCCTGCTGTGGGGCGGCCGTGACCGACGGTGCGGGTCGAGCGAGCCGTGGCTGACGGTCAGCTGCCACTCGACGGCATGCCCCGCCGCCTGCTGCAGGCAGCACCGTCGCGGCTCGCGACCTACCTCGACTGTCCTCGGCGCTACCGGTTCAGCTACCTCGACAGCCCTTCGCCACCGAAGGGACCGCCATGGGGGCACAACTCGCTCGGTGCTGCCGTCCACACCGCGCTGGCCAACTGGTGGAAGCTGCCGCTGCAGGAGCGCACGGTCGCCAGGTCCGGCGCGCTGCTCGACGCCGCCTGGCTGCTCGACGGCTACCGCGACGCGCGTCAGCGGGACGCGGCGAAGGCGCGGGCTCGGGAGATGGTCGAGCGCTACGTCGCCGACGTCGACCCGCGTGACGAGCCGATCGGCGTCGAGCGCACCGTGGCGCTCAAGACCGACCATGCGGCGCTGTTCGGCCGGGTGGACCGGATCGACGACCGAGGCAGCGAGGGCCTCGTGATCGTCGACTACAAGACCGGGCGCCATGTGCTGAGCGTCGACGACGCGAGGACGTCGCTGGCCCTCGCGGTGTATGCCGCCGGGGCCGAACGCACGCTGCGCAAGCGATGCCGCCGGGTGGAGCTGCACCACCTCCCCACCGGCGCGGTGGTCGCGTGGGAGCACACCGACGAAGGGCTGACCCGTCACCTGCGTCGGGCCGACTCGATCGCCGCCGAGATCGCCGAGCTCGACGAGCGGTACAAGTCAGGTGTCGAGTCCGCCGAGGCCGACGCGATGTACCCGACCAACGTAAGCGCGCTGTGCGGATGGTGCGACTTCAACCGTTCCTGCGTGGCCGGTTCCGCCGCCGTACCTCCGCGCCACCCGTGGGCCGGCCTCGACGAACCCTGACCCCCCAGCTGACCGGCGCCGGGGCGTTTGCCATGTCAACAATGCAAATGGCTTGTGCACATGGCAGATTTGCTAGGTCAACAAGCTATCTGCATTGTTGACATAGCAAACGCCAACGCGGGCAGGCGGGTAGGCAGGGCGCAGACGTCAGGACATCCAGATGCGAGCCAGGGAGTCCCGGGTGTCTTCTGGCGCCTCCACTGCGGGCGAGTGCGCGGACTTGCTGATCACCACCACCGAGGTGCCGAGCGCCGCGGCCACCTCGTCCTGAACGGCGTGCGGCCAGGCGTCGTCATCTGCGCCGCGGAGTATGGCCACCTTGACTCCGGTCGCCACCAGCTCGGCGGTACGGTCAGGCGCGGTCGCGAGCAGCCGAGCCATCGCGGCCAGCGATGCTTTCGAGTTGGCCATGAACCGGGTGCGCAGGAACCCCTCGACGTCCGCTGTCGGTGATTCCTGCCCTCGATCGATGGCCTGCCGGGATCGACTCCGGTACGCCGCCTCGAGCCCTTGCGTCTCGATCAGCACGGCGCCGTCGAGCGCCTCCTGCCCCTTCGGACCGTCGAAGCCGCCCGGCCCCGAGCACATCAACGTCAAGCTGGCCCACAGCTCGGGTGACTCGACGACGGCCGTACTCGCCACGAGACCACCGAACGAGTGCCCGACCAGGTGGGTGCGCTCGTCGCGCCCGAACAGGGCGCCGATGACAGCGACCAGGTCAGCGGACAGGCCGGCCAGACTGAGATCGTCGTCCGGTCCTGCCGGTGTCTCGAACTGGCCGCGCTGGTCGTACGTGGCAGCCTGCCAGCCGGTGTCGGCCAGCAACGGCAGCAGCTCGCCGAAGTCCTCCTTCGAGCCGGTGAAGCCGGGGACCAGGATCACGTTCCCGCGCGGAAGCGACGACCCGGCTGGGGTGCAGACCCATGTGGCAAACGTGCCCCGTTCGGTGTCCGTGGTCGCAGGTCGGATGGACGGGTGCGGTGTCACCCTCCTCGGCGTACTCATCGGCCCCTCCTCGCAGCCTTCTCCACTAAGCTCGCCGGCGCGATCCGCGACATCGCAACGACCGCCTTGTAACGCCGGGTCGGCACTGACACAGCCTTTCCGTTGCGCAGGTCGGTCAGCGCCTCAGCGACCAACCGGTCGGCGTCCAGCCACATCCAAGACGGTATGCCGGCGAGATCGGCATCCATGCGTTGATGGAACTCTGTGCGCACGAACCCGGGGCACAACGCCATCACCCGCAACCCGTCGGGGCGGTAGTGAAGGGCGGCCCACCGGCTGAAGCTCGTCACCCAGGCCTTGTGGGCACCGTACGTGCCACGGGGAAGGAAGCCCGCGACGCTGGAGACGTTGACGACGTCACCGCGGCCCGCCTGCCGCATCGGCCCGATCGCCGCATGACAGAGCCGCATCACCGCGCGCACCATCACATCGAAGCCGCGTTGCTCGACCTCCACGTCGTTGGCCTCGAAAGGTCGCCTCAACCCGAAACCCGCGTTGTTGACCACGACGTCGAACGGCTCCTGCGCGAGTCGGGTCTCAACGCGTGCGCACTGCTCCACCTCTCCCAGGTCGGCAGGAAGCACCTCGCACCGGACGCCGCTCTCGTCGTGAAGGTCCGCGGCGAGGCGTTGGAGCCGCTCGGAGTCCCGCGACACCAGCACGAGGTCGTGACCCTCGGCGGCCAGAGCGCGGGCGAAGGCGAAACCGATACCCGAGGTGGGTCCGGTGATCAAGGCGAGGGGCACCGCGTCAGCATCCCGACCCCGGCCGCGGAATTCAAGGCGGCGTCACCCCACAAGCGCCGGGTGGCACAATGTGCCGCGATGACCACGACGCTCGCGATCGCCAACCAGAAGGGTGGTGTCGCCAAGACGACGACGGTCGCCTCGCTCGGCACAGCCCTCTTCGACCTCGGTGCGCGCGTGCTGCTGGTGGACCTCGATCCCCAGTCCTGCTTGACGTTCTCGCTCGGGGTCGATCCCGAGGAGCTCGAGGTGTCGGCACACCACGTGCTGCTGCGGCAGGCCAACATCGGTGACGTGATCGTTGCCACCGACGACGGGCCAGACCTGCTGCCGGCGACGATCGAGCTCGCCGGAACCGAGGGGGCGCTGCTGATGAAGCCGGGGCGCGAGCATGTCCTGCGGGACGCCCTCGCGGACGTGCTCGACGACTATGACTGGATCCTGCTCGACTGCGCGCCGACGCTCGGGGTGCTGACGGTGGCCGCGCTTTCGGCGGCCGACCAGGTGCTGATCCCCTTGCAGTGCGAGACATTGTCGCACCGCGGCGTGGGTCAGCTGCTCGACACGATCCACGACGTGCGCCGCTACACCAACAAGTCGCTGCAGGTGATGGGTGTGCTGCCGACGCTCTTCGATGGGCGAACCAAGCACTCGCGTGCGGTGCTGGACACGATCGCCGAGACATACGACATCGACGTGGTCACGCCGCCGATCCCCCGCTCGATCCGATTCGCCGAGGCACCCGCTGTCGGCGCCTCGATCTTCCAGACTGCGCGGACAACGCGCGGCGCGCAGGCCTACCGCGAGATCGCGGAGAACCTGTACGCCTCTGGTTAGACTGCGAGACGTGCCTGATCCTCGCGAAGCGCAGCACCGTCGTGTGCCTGCGCGCCGATGGACCGCCGCCGGCACGGCGGCTGCGGTGACGGTGCTGTCGCTGGCGGGAGCTCTCGGCTTCGGGCCTGGTGCTGCACTCGGCGAGCCCAGCGAGCGGATCGG
>JACCVA010000053.1 GCA_013698435.1 Nocardioidaceae bacterium
TGCAGCCAGTGCTGCGGCAGCCCCATCAGCGCCTTGGTGGCGAGCCGGACGTCGCGGATGTTGTCGATGTCGAGCAGCTGGTCGACGAACGCCTCCAGCCTCGCGAACGGCATATTGGCGACGTCGCCGCCCGAGACCACGACGTCGCGTACGCCGGGGTTGTGGCGCAGGTAGTCGAGCATCGCCTCGATCCGGTCGACCGGCTTGAGGTTGAACTTGAGCTTGTCGATGACCGGTGTCGAGTTGCCGACGAGGTCCATCCGCGTGCAGTGGCCGCAGTACTGCGGACACGTCGGCAGCAGCTCGGCGAGCACCTTGGTGGGATAGCGGTGGGTGAGTCCCTCGGCGACCCACATGTCGTGCTCGTGCAGGCTGTCGCGGGTGGCGTGGGGGTGGCTCGGCCAGTCGGTACGCCGGTCGGAGAACACCGGAAGCATGTAGCGGCGCACCGGGTCGGCGTACATCAGCTCGGTCGTCGGCAGCGTGTGCGGCACCATCGTGTTGACCATCTGCGGTGGCATCAGCATCGACATGGTCGCGCGCTCGGCCTGGTCGCGCTCGAGGTCGTCGTAGAACCGGTCCTCGAGCAGGTCACCATAGACCGCTCGCAGCTGCTTGAGGTTCTTGACGCAGTGGGCCCGCTGCCACTGGACCGACTCCCACTCCTGCGCGGTGACGTCCTGCCACCCCGGCAGCCGGGTCCAGTCCGGCTCGACGAGCTCGACCCGCGCATAGGGGTAGGGCTGCTCCAGGCCGGTGTGCTCGGTCATCGCGGTCCTCCGGGCGCGCCGTTGGCGCTGCCCCGTTGTCGGGTGGTCGTGGCGGGTGAGAGCCGGGCGTTTGTGCCCTGCAGTGAACTCATGCCACAGTACGGGAGAATATACGGTGACAGCAAAGCCGCGCCGCAACTTTTACTTCGACAGCCGACTATCCACGGAGGTTTGCCCGTGACCAGCGACCCGACCGGTCTGCTCCGGGTGCTGGCACCGGTCGGTGTCTTGCCGCAGGCGGCCGAGCGTCTCGACACCAGCCGGCAACTGGCTGCCGACGAGGTGCGGATTGCGGTGTCGCGGCTCAACCTCGACGCCGCCTCGTTCCGCCAGCTCTTCACCAAGCACGACGGTGACGGTGACGCCGTCCGCACCGAGGTGCTCGACATCGTGCGCACCCGCGGCAAGATGCACAACCCCGTGACCGGGTCGGGCGGCATGCTCACCGGAACCGTCGAGGCGGTAGGCCCGCAGTCACCGCTCGGGCTGTCGGTCGGCGACGAGGTCACGACACTGGTGTCGCTCACGCTCACTCCGCTCGTGATCACCGACGACCTGGCCGACTGGGACGGGCGCAGCGAGCAGGTGCCCTGCCAGGGGTACGCGATCCTCTTCGGCCGCTCGATCGCGGCCAGGCTCCCGGTTGACCTGCCGGCCCGGTTGGCGCTTGCCGTGATGGATGTCTGTGGAGCGCCGGCACTGACGGCCCGGGTGGTCGGACGGTACGTCGAGCGCGGCCACGCACCCACGGTGTGTGTCATCGGAGGAGCGGGCAAAAGCGGCTCGCTGTCACTGGTGGCTGCGTCCCGCTCCGGTGCCGCCCGGACGATCGCCGTGGTGCCGGTCGAGCGGGAGGTGCAGCTTCTCGCCGACAAGGAGATGGCGGATGCGGTGACGCTTGCTGACGCCCGGGACCCGGTCGCACTGTCGCGGGCTGTCGCCGACGCCGGCGGACCTGCCGACGTCACTGTGGTCTGCGTCGACGTGCCAGGCTGCGAGGGCGGGGCGATCTTGTCGACCGAGCAGGGCGGCACGATCATCTTCTTCTCGATGGCCACGTCGTTCAGCGCGGCCGCGCTTGGCGCCGAGGGGCTGGCCTCCGACGTCACGATGCTCATCGGTAACGGCTATGTCCCCGGCCACGCCGAGTTCGCCGTCGACCTGCTCCGCAGTCACGCCGGTGTACGCGCCCTGTTCGAAGCAAGGCTTGCCCACGAGGCGGCAGGATAGGACCGTGACGTCGACATCGGAGCGCGTCCTGCTGCGCGGCGGTTGGGTCTACTCGCCGTCGGCGCCGCACGCGACCGCCATGGTGACAGCCGGGAGCAAGGTGGCGTGGGTGGGTGACGCTGCCGGGGCGGCTACCCATGCAGCCAACGTCGACGTCGTCGTCGAGCTGCAGGGGGCGTTGGTCACTCCGGGGTTCGTGGACGCCCACGTCCATCTCGGTCCGACCGGCCTCGCGATGGAGTCGCTCGACCTCAGCTCGACGGTGAGCCTTGCGGACGCGCTCGAGCGGCTGAGGCGGTATGCCCGCACGCACACCGGCCGGGTGCTGTCGGCGTACGGCTGGGATGAGACGAAGTGGCCCGAGGGTCGGTCGATGACGATGGGGGAAGTCGACCGGGCCGTCGGGTCTGCCGTCGCCTACATGTCCCGAGTCGACTCCCACTCATCGGTCATCTCGTCAGCCCTGCTCGACCGTGACCCGTCGATCGTCGGCCGCGACGGCTGGCGCGGGGATGGTCCGCTCGAGCGCGACGCGCACCACGCCGCCCGGGCCGTGACGCACGCCCTCCGCGGCGAGCGGGAGCGCGAACGTGCCCTGCGCACCGCTCTCACCCATGCGGCGTCGCGCGGTTTGACGTCCGTGCACGAGGTCAACGCCCCCCACATCTCGCCATACGCCGACTTCGCAGCGCTGCGCGCCATCGCCGCGACAACCCCCGTCCCTGAGGTGGTGCCGTACTGGGGAGCGTTTCGTGGAGGCGACGCGGACGCCGAGGCCGACCAGCTGCTCGGGTTCGCCGGCGACCTCTGCGTCGACGGCGCGGTGGGTTCACGCACCGCCTGCATGCACGAGCCGTACGCCGACGCGGATACATCCGGCCACCTCTATCTGGACCGCACGCAGGTGGCCGAGCACGTCGTGCACTGCACGGAGCGCAGTCTGCAGGCCGGCTTCCACGTGATCGGTGACCGGGCGATGACCGAGACGATTGCCGGGCTCGCGGCTGCGGCGAGAGAAGTCGGAGTCGAGACCATGGTCCGCGCCCGACACCGGCTGGAGCATGCCGAGATGCCCAGCACGGAGGCGATCCAGGCAATGTCGGCCCTCGGCGTCGTCGCCAGCGTCCAGCCGGCCTTCGACTCGGCGTGGGGGGCGTCGGGGGAGCTCTACGAGCAGCGGCTCGGGTCCGAGCGAGCGGCGTCGATGAACCCGTTCGCCAGCATGCACCGTGCCGGCGTCACGCTGGCCTTCGGGTCCGACAGCCCGGTGACGCCGCTCGACCCCTGGGCGGGCGTCCGGGCGGCCGTGCTCCACCACAACGAGTCGGAGCGGCTCGCACCTGCCGTTGCCTTCGATGCCCACACGCGAGGTGGTCACCGCGCTCGCCGTGACGACACCGCCGGCGTCCTCGAACCCGGTGCCGCGGCGACGTACGTCGTCTGGCGCGTCGATGACGTCGATCGGCCGGCTGCCGACGCAGGGGCGGCGACAACAGTTCTTCCGAGTCTTCACCCCGACTCGGAGCTGCCTACCTGCCTCAGGACCGTCGTCGCCGGCGCACCCGCCTACGACGCCGAACAGCTCGCCACCAGCAGCAGCTCACGATGAGGCACCCCTCCGAAGGAGAGTGGCGATGACGCCCCGCCCCCGACCCAGGCTCGACCTCGACTCGGACATGGTCAAGCACGCGCGTCGGCTGGCCCGACAGGCCGGGCGACCGATCGTGCGGATCGCCAAGCAGCACACCACCGTGTCGGTCGAGCGGGCGATGTTGCGGCTGGCAGGGTTGTCCGGGGCCGACCCTGACGGCACACCGTGGGTGAACCGGTTGCTCGACGCCGTCCGGGCCGACGTCGGTCTCGAGCACGGCCTGGCGATGCCCGTGTGGGACGCCTTGCTGCGCACGGACAATCTTGACCTGCTGACGCTGGCGAAGCGGGCCGCGGCCGGTGACGTGCCGTTCCGCGTCCCCGAGGGCCGCGAGGCCACCCGGGCGCAGACCGCGTCCCACAAGCGGGTGGCCGCCGGGATCCGGAAGGTCGACGCCCGCCGTCGCGAGCGCGAACGGCTCATCAAGCGGTGGGGCGACCCTCCGCAGAAGCCCTGGATCTACCTGATCGTGGCGACCGGCGACATCTACGAGGACATCCCGCAGGCCCAGGCGGCCGCCCGCGAGGGAGCCGACATCATCGCCGTCATTCGTTCGACCGGTCAGTCGCTGCTGGACTTCGTGCCCGAGGGTGCCACCCGGGAAGGGTTCGCCGGAACCTACGCCACCCAGGAGAACTTCCGGCTGATGCGCCAGGCGCTCGACGAGACGAGCAAGCAGCTCGGCCGCTACGTGCGCCTGACCAACTACGCGTCGGGCCTGTGCATGCCGGAGATCGCGGCGCTGGCCGGCCTCGAACGACTCGACATGATGCTCAACGACTCGATGTACGGGATCTTGTTCCGCGACATCAACCCGATCCGCACGTTCGTCGACCAGCGCTTCAGCCGCCAGGTGCATGCCCGCGCCGGCATCATCATCAACACCGGCGAGGACAACTACCTGACGACGGCTGACGCTGTCGAAGCCGCGCACACCGTCACGGTGAGCCAGCTCCTCAACGAGTACTTCGCAAAGGAGGCCGGTCTGGCTGACTGGCAGCTCGGGCTGGGTCATGCCTTCGAGATCGACCCGGCGGTGCCCGACAGCTTCCGGCTCGAGCTGGCGCACGCGCTGCTCGCACGCACGCTCTTCCCGAAGGCGCCGCTGAAGTGGATGCCGCCCACCCGCCACATGACCGGTGACGTGTTCCGGGGCTACCTGCTCGACGGGTTCTTCAACCTCGCGGGCGCGATGACCGACCAGGACATCCTGCTGGTCGGGATGATGACGGAGGCCGTTGTCACCCCGTGGCTGTCCGACCGCGACCTGGCGCTGCAGAACGTCCGCTACGTCATCAACGCTGCCGGCCGCCTCGCTGAGGACTTCGCGCCCGCGCCGGACGGGTTCATCGCCCGCCGCGCCCAGCAGGTGCTGGGGGAGTCGATCGAGCTGCTGACGAAGATCCTCGACCACCCCGGCACCGACTTCGGGGCCGGTTTGCTCGACGCCATCGCCGACGGCACCTTCGGACTGATGAAACGACCGGCCGACGCTGGCAAGGGGCTCGAAGGCGTGGCCGAGAAGGCTCGCGACTACTACAATCCGGCGACGGCCATCCTGGAGGAGTCATGA
>JACCVA010000057.1 GCA_013698435.1 Nocardioidaceae bacterium
GCGACAGGTACAGCACCTTCACGTACTGCTGGGTGATGGTCGAGGCGCCCTGGGTGCCGGTGTCGGAACGCAGGTTGCTCCACGCGGCGCGCACGATGCCCTTGGGGTCGAGCCCCTGGTTGGTCTCAAACGACCGGTCCTCGGCCGAGATGACCGCGTCCTGGATCGACTGCGGCATCTGCTCCAGCGGGATGCTCTGCCTGTTCTGCAGCGCGAACTGGCCAAGGACGTGCTTGCCGTCGGAGAAGTAGACGGTGGTCGTCTGGGCCTGGAAGTCCTTGTTGGGGTCAGGGATGTCGACCATCTTGTAGGTGATGTAGACCGCGATCGCAGCGGCGACCAGGCCGGTGAACCCGAGGATCGCGCCCCACTTGGCCGTCTTCTTGACCACGTGCCGAGCCTTCGCCCATCCGGAAAGGTCGCGCATCTTGGCCTTGCCCCCCCTGCCGGATCCCCGAGGACCGCGACCGGCTGCTGAGCGCTGGCGGGCGGGGCGCAAGCTCGACGCGTCCGCCGGACGCCGGCCGGGGCCGTTCGCGGGGGGTGGTGGCTGGGTGCTCACAGGAGAACTCTCGGCAGATAGGGGACGGACACTTTCCACGAAGGGTAGATCAGCCGCGGGTCCCAGGCACCCTCATGCGCGTCCCCGGCTGGCGCTAGTCGTCTTCGACGGTGCGCTGCCGGCGCGGAGGTCTGCGCGCCACCCCGTCTCCGACTACGTAGGACTCGACCAGATGGTTCCACCGGCACTGCTGGCACACCTCCACGACGTATGCCCGAATCTCGCCGTACTCGTGCGCCATCGACTCGATCTCGCGGCGCGACTTGATCCGACCGGAGTACTGGCCGAGCTCGTCGCCGAAGACGTAGGACAGGTGCCGCAGGTCGGTCTTGCGACAGACCGGGCACGGCTGCGGCACCGGCTCCCCATGATGCTTGGCAGCCCGCAGCGTGTAGGGGTCGGCGTCGCAGACGTCGTCCATCGAGGTGGCACCGCCGCGGTAGAGGGTCGTCAGCACTGCTCGCCGCTGCAGCGAGTAGTCGATGACAAAGCGTTGTGACCACATGGTGCTAACGAGGGTACGGGCAGCCGCCAGCGCGTTCGCGCGGTCGGGGGTTTCCCCCCGCCGAGGCCGGGGGTAGCGGACTGCTTGGAGCGCTGCGTGGCATTTGGTAGCGCCGCGATGTATCGTCTCGATATATGGCGCCGATAGGTGCGGTGCCTCTCAGGAAGAGATGCAGCCCATGGCCAAGCGTGGCGACGCTCTCGAGCTTGCAGTCCTCGGCCTGCTGCACGAGGCGCCGATGCACGGCTACGAGCTGCGCAAGCGGGTCACCGCCCTGCTCGGCTGGGGCAGAGTGCTGTCGTACGGGTCGCTGTACCCGTGCCTGAAGCAGATGCTGCGCGGCGGCCTGATCACCGAGGACACCACCGACCTGCCGCCGAGGGCTGCTGCCACCGCCCGCGCCGGGCGACGGGGCAAGATCGTCTACAAGCTGACCGCTGACGGCAAGGAGCGGTTCGCCGCTTTGGTGTCGGCGGCGGGGCCGAGCGCGTGGGAGGACGACAGTTTCGGCGTCCGGTTCGCGTTCTTCGCCGCCACCAGCCGCGAGACCCGGCTGCGGATCCTCGAGGGCCGTCGCAGCCGGCTCGAGGAACGACTCGAAGGCGTGCGCGCGTCGCTCGCGCGGTCGCGGGAACGCGTCGACGCCTACACCCTGGAGCTGCAGCGGCACGGCCTCGAGTCGGCAGAGCGTGAGGTGCGCTGGCTGACCGAGCTGATCGACACCGAACGGGTCGCACCGCCCACCTCCGGCGGCGCCGACGTACCAGCAAGCACCACCATCATCAGCAGCGACGGAACCCCGTCGGCTGCCAACAACCGGGAATGAAGGAGAGCCGAATGGGTTCGGTTCGGGTAGCCATCGTCGGCGTCGGAAACTGTGCGACGTCGCTGATCCAAGGTGTGCATTTCTATCGGGACGCCGACCCCTCGGGTGTCGTGCCCGGACTGATGCACGTGCAGTTCGGGGACTACCACGTGCGCGACGTGGAGTTCGTCGCGGCATTCGACGTCGATGCGAAGAAGGTCGGCTTCGACCTCTCCGAGGCGAGTAACGCCAGCGAGAACAACACGATCAGGATCTGTGACGTGCCGCCGATGGGCATCGCCGTGCAGCGTGGCCCCACGCTCGACGGCCTCGGGAAGTACTACCGCGAGACCATCGACGAGTCCGACGCAGAGCCAGTCGACGTCGTACAGGTCCTCAAGGACGCCCAGGCCGACGTGCTGGTGTCGTACCTGCCGGTGGGCTCCGAGGACGCCG
>JACCVA010000070.1 GCA_013698435.1 Nocardioidaceae bacterium
GTGACTCTTCTAAGCCTGGTGCAAGCCGCCAGTGACCGGACCAGGGCGGCGTGGGGCGAGGCTCGAGGCCTATGGATCGAAGATCTTGCGGCGACGCCTTGAGGCGATCGCTTAATGCAACAGTGCCTTCGGCTGCTTCGGGCGGCAGGCGGTGAGGCTTCTCAGTCGGATGCCCAACCACGGCCTTTCGGACGGCGGCCTTCGTCAGTGGGGGTGCGAAGTTGGCCGTTCCGCCCGTGTGGATCCAGACATTCTGGTTCGCTGCGAGCCATGGCTGACGGAAGCGCGTTGGATACGCCCAGTCCTCTGGAAGGACCAGCGTCAAAGCGCGCCCGCCGGCACTGTTGCATTGAGCGATCCCGCTAGCCTGCTGCCGCAAATTCTCCGGTCTGGGGAGCCTGAACCGCCCGCAACCCGCCTCTTGGGCCCATCTGGACAAGCTGGGAGTGGCGTTTTTGGGGTTCCGTGGGGTGGCCAAACAGGAAGATTTCCTGCGCGCGGTGGACAGAAGGCTCAATGCAACAATGCCCCCAGGTGCGCTCCCGGCCTCGGCTTGGTCGGCGGTGGCGCATCGTACTCATGTGCGGTGGCTCCGCACGGGTCACGAATGCCGCCTTGTCGGGGGTCTCGCGCAGACTGGTGCCATGACCACGTCACCGGAGCTCTCCCTGTCCTCGTCTCGCCACGAGGTGGCGAGCCGGGTGATAGAGGCGCTGGCAGGGGAGCACGCACGCTTTCGCGATGACCAGGAGCACGCGATCGCCGCGTTGTGTGAACCCGCCGCACGGGTGCTTGTGGTGCAGGCGACCGGCTGGGGGAAGTCTGCCGTCTACTGGGCGGCCACGGCCATTCGTCGCCAGGAGGGTGCAGGCACAACTCTGGTGGTTTCACCGCTGCTGAGTCTGATGCGTGACCAGGTCAAGGCCGCCGCGAAGGCCGGCTTGAAGGCCGCCACCCTCAACTCCTCCAACATCGGCGAGTGGCGGGAGATCGAGCAGACAGTGGCTGCTGGGGACCTCGACGTACTCCTTGTCTCACCGGAGCGCCTCGCCAACCCCAAGTTCGGGGCCAGGGTGATGTCAGCGCTCGCCGGCAACCTCGGTCTCCTGGTGATCGACGAGTGCCATGCCTTGAGCGACTGGGGCCACGACTTCCGCCCGGACTACCGCCGGTTGTCCGACGTGCTCCAGACGCTCAACCCGCAGACGCCGGTGCTGGCCACCACCGCAACGGCTAACGGGAGGGTCACGAAGGATGTGGCGGCGCAGCTCGGCGAGGCCACCGTCGTACTGCGAGGTCAGCTGGCGCGCACGAGCCTGCAGCTCGTCAGCGTCCCACCGATGGACCCGCTGTCGCGCTATGCCTGGGTCGTCGACCATCTTGGGCGGTTGCCGGGTTCAGGCATCGTCTACTGCCTCACCGTGGCCGACGCCGAGCGGCTCACTGGGCTGCTCGCCCACCGCTACGGATCGGCCAACGTGGCCGTCTACACCGGACAGCTCGACGCCGACGCCCGAGCGGCGACCGAGGAGCGCCTGCGCCGCAACGAGGTGAAGGCGGTGGTGGCGACGTCGGCGCTTGGCATGGGTTTCGACAAGCCCGACCTTGGCTTCGTCGTGCATGTCGGTGCCGCCCCGTCGCCGGTCGCCTACTACCAGCAGATCGGTCGCGCCGGGCGCGGCCTCGACCATGCCTTCGTGGTCCTTCTCCCCAGCGACGCCGATGAGCCGATCTGGGAGTACTTCGCAACGTCGACGATCCCGGTGGAAGCCGACGTCCGGACTCTGCTCGGCACCCTGCTGGCGGCGGCAGAGCCGATGACGGTCCCGGCAATCGAGGCGATGACGACGCTGCGGCGCGGCAGCATCGAGCGCATGCTGAAGCAGCTGGCCGTCGACGAGACGGTAGAGCGTACGGCCGAGGGTTGGCGCGGCACCGGACGCGAGTGGCACTACGACCGGGAGCACTACGACTCGGTCGTCGCCGGTCGCCGGCGCGAGGCCGCGATCATGCGCGACTACATCAGCGGCGCCGGCTGTCTGATGATGCTGTTGCAGCAATCGCTGGACGATCCCGACGCCACGCCCTGCGGCCGTTGCTCAGTATGCCTCGGCGACCTGCCGAGCCCCCTGGCCGCCCGGCCCGACCCTGCCACGGTCCGTGACGCACAGCGCCTCCTCCGCGGCGGTGACCACATCGTCGAGCCGCGGAAGATGTGGCCGGGGGGAGCGTTCGGTGCCAAGGGCCGCATACCGGCCGGCTTGGGTGCCGACGAGGGGCGTGCAGTCGTGTACGCGGACGCACCCGAGTGGCGTGAGGTGGTCGGGGCCGCGTTCGACAACCCGGCGGGGACCGCCGTGCCCCCCGAGCTGCTCAACGGTTGCCTCGAGACCCTCGTCCGCTGGAAGTCCAGCTGGTCCACCCGGCCGCAGAGCGTCGTCGCAATGGCCGCGGCCGGTCACCGCCACCTCCTCCACGAGCTGGCAACCCAGATCGGGTCGGTGGGGAAGCTGCCGTTGCAGACTTGGAACCCGAACCGACCCGTCACCGAGCGGCAGACATCGGGCGGTGACGAGGCTGCTGCCTGGCGCTCGGCGCTCGACGTCGACGACGAGCTGCGCAGCTTCGTCGCCGACCAGGCGGTGCTGCTGCTCGTCGACCGCACCGCAACTTTGTGGCCGGTCACCGTCGCTGCCGCTGCGCTCCGTGAGGCGGGGGCGGTGGCGGTTCTCCCGCTGGTGGTCCACCGCCAGCCGTGATCAGCGTCAGTCCACAACCCGGGCAGCGCCGGTGTCGCCCGGGCTGAGCCCGAGAGTCTGCAGCACCGAGGCTGCCGCCCGCCGGCCGGACACGATCGCACCCTGAATCGACGCTGTGTCGCGGTGGTCGCCTGCCACAAACAGCGTCCCAGCGAGGCGGACCGGCTTGCGGAGCCGGAGAGGTGGAAGCATCGCTGGCAGAGCCAGCGGGATCCGGTACGTCGCAACCAGCTCCCACTGCGAAGTGTCGACGGCGTA
>JACCVA010000109.1 GCA_013698435.1 Nocardioidaceae bacterium
GCCGCGGCGTGGCCTCAGCAACAGCTTGCGCGGGCTGCCGAAGGACACGATCGCCACCAACGTGTCCTCGGTCCGGCTTCGACCTATGGTGTCGCCGTGCCAGGCGACGCTGTCGCGTCCGTCGCGGTAGTAGCACAGGCCCGCACTGACGAGGTCCTCACCGAGCTCGCCCCGATAGTGGTCGTTCAACGCCTCGCGAACTTCCGCGAGCAGCGGGTCAGGCAGTGCAGCACCCTCGCCGTAGAAGCTGAGCAGCCGGGGCACGTCCACCACCCGCTCGTACATCTGACGGCGCTCGGCCTGCCACGGCACCATCGCGACCAACCGCTCGAACACGTCGTCGGACCCGCTCACCCACCCCGGAAGGACGTCGACCCAGGCGCCATGGCTCAGCATCGTCCGGCGTACGTGACCAGCGAGAAGCCCGATCACCGGCGCCGGAGCGAGCTGGTCGAGCAGCGATCCTTGGAAGGGCGCGGTCATGAGTCGATGGTACGCTAATTCGAACGCATGTTCTAGGTGCTCGGCCACCAGAAACAGCGGCTACCGGGCTTCGAGCACCGCAATGACGCTGACCGCGAACCGATGATGGTCGCGCTCCTCCTCCGTTCGAGCTCGACGTCGGTGAGTCCGTCGACGATGCCGCTGAACCCCGCACCAGCCAGGTCGGCGACCATGAAGGTCGCGGCACGGAAAGCGGCGTTGTTGCCGTCGTGGTGATAGCCATCCGACCAGCGGTGAGGACCGTACTGAGCTGCCATCTCGCCATTGTTACCAAACGCAGCCGACCGCGCTTTCGTAGCATGGCCGCTGCAGTACACAGTGCAAACACCAAGGCGGTGGCAGTGGCCGAGACGCCGGCGTACGACGAGGCCGTTCGGACGCTTCGGCGCGCCGGTTGCGTCTTCGCCGAGCGTGAGGCCGCGGCGATCTTCGCCAGCAGCCACGCCGCCGCCCGGCGACGGCAGATGGTGGCCGCGCGGGCAGCCGGTGCTCCGCTCGAGTACGTCGTCGGCGTAGCTGAGTTCGCCGGGGTGAGGGTAGGCATCGGCCCGCCGGCGTTCATCCCCAGACACCGGGCCGCCGCCCTCGTCGATGCTGCCGACATGGTTCAGACCCGCGCCGACGCAGTGACCGTCCTCGACCTCGGCTGTGGTTGCGGGGCGATCGCGGCCGCACTGGCGCAGCGGCACCCGAGCTGGAGCGTGCATGCCACCGACGTCGACGCTGCTGCCGTGGCGTATGCGCGGACCAACGGCGTCGCCTTCGGGTTCGAGACGCACGAAGGGGACTGGTTCGACGCGCTGCCGACCAGCCTGCAGGGCGCACTCGACGTCGCCGTCGCCCACCTTCCCTACGTGCCGTCAGCCGAGGTCGCGATGATGCCGCGTGACTTCCGTGACGCCGAACCGCTCCGGACCGTCGACGGTGGGACTGACGGTCTTGATCCGTGGCGCACCGTCGCCGCGCGCGCAGCGACGTGGTTGGCACCCGGCGGCGCATTGCTGACCCAGGTTGCCGGCATTCAGGTCGAGACGGCGGTGACGGTCGGCGCCGACGCCGGGTGGCACACCATGCCGGCGACCACCGACTTGTCCGACCAGGACGGCGCCGTCGTGCTCGTCAGCCGACGGGCGTGATGAGGAAGACTGCGAGCCGATGCGACTCCTGAGCGATCTGCGCCATCTGCTCAGGGAGCAGTACTTTCGCAAGCTGTTCACCGTGCGGGTCACGAGCCAGGCCGGGGACGGCGTACTACAGGTCGCGCTGGCGTCGTATGTCTTGTTCTCCCCCGAGCGTCAGCCCGATGCGGCCGCGATCGCGGCGACGCTGGCGGCGGTGCTGCTGCCGTTCAGCGTGCTCGGGCCGTTCGCGGGCGTCCTGCTGGACCGGTGGCCCCGACGACAGATCCTGGTGGTCAGCAACGTCATCCGCGTGGTGCCCGTGCTGGGAGCGGCAGTCCTGATCGCCGCCGACCACAGCGGACCCACGCTGTTCGCGCTGATCCTGCTGGCGTTCAGCGTGAACCGGTTCTTCCTGGCCGGTCTCTCGGCGGCACTACCGCACGTGGTCGACCCAGAGGAGCTCGTGCTCGCCAACTCCATCACCCCCACGGCGGGCACAGTGGCGTTCATCGGCGGCCTCGGGATCGCGACGGTTGCCCGCGGGCTGCTGCCGATCGCGGAGCCGGACGGCCCCATCGCCGTGGCCGCTGCCTTGACGTACGCGACGGCCGCGCTGCTCGCCTTGCGCCTGCCCCGTCACCTACTCGGCCCCGACTTCGACCCTGCCCGCCCCGACGTACGCCGAGCACTCGGCAACGTCGTGCACGGACTCCTGGCCGGGCTCGCGCATCTTCGGCAGCGGCCGTCGGCAGCGCATGCACTGGGGGTGATCTCCGCCCACCGATTCTTCTACGGCTTGTCGACCGTCGCGACGATCCTGCTGTACCGCAACTACTTCAACGACCCGCGCGACACCGACGCCGGACTGGCCGGGTTGTCGATCGCGGTGCTGGTGTCCGGCCTCGGCTTCCTCGCGGCCGCGGTCCTGACGCCGATCGCCCTGCGGCGGATGACCACGACCACCTGGATGCTCGTACTGCTGGTCATCGCCGCCGTCGTCGAGGTCCTCCCCGGCGGCCTGTACACCGAGCCCAGCCTGCTGGTGGCGGCCTTCGTGCTCGGCGTCTCGTCGCAGGGAGTGAAGATCTGCGTCGACACGTTGGTGCAGACCGGCGTGGACGACGCGTTCCGTGGCCGCGTGTTCTCGCTGTACGACGTCGCGTTCAACGTGGTCTTCGTCGCGGCGGCCGCGTTGGGAGCGGTCACCATCCCGGCGGACGGCAAGTCTTATGGCGTGCTCGCCCTGATCGCCGGCGGGTACGCCGCCACCGCCGCCGCGTACGCCTACGCCCGCCGAGGAACCTGATCAGGTCTGCTGCGCCCACCACTCGAGCAACGCGGCACGAGCGCGCTCCTCGCCGAGAGGTCCCTCGTCGATCCGCCGCTCCAACAAGAAGTTGTAGGCCTTGCCGACGGTCGGACCGGGTGGGATGCCCAGCGTCTGCATGATCTGCCGGCCGTCGAGATCCGGGCGCATCGACTCGAGCTGCTCCTGCTCGGCCAGTCGGGCTATCCGCTGCTCGAGATCGTCGTAGGTGCGCCGCAGCCGTTGCGCCTTGCGCTCGTTGCGCGTCGTGCAGTCGGCTCGGGTCAGCACATGCAGCCGATCGAGCTGGTCGCCCGCGTCGCGGACGTAGCGCCGCACGGCCGAGTCGGTCCATTCACCAGATCCGTAGCCGTGGAAGCGCAGGTGCAGCTCGACCAGCCGCGCGACGGCGTCGATCTCACCGTTAGAGAAGCGCAGCGCCTTCATCCGTCTGCGGGTCATCTTCGCGCCAACCACGTCGTGGTGGTGGAACGTCACCGTGGCGTCATCGGCGAATCTCCGCGTCCGCGGCTTGCCGATGTCGTGGAGGAGCGCCGCGAAGCGGGACACGAAGTCAGGACCGCCCTCCGGCAGCCGGTCCTCGAGCGCGATCGCCTGCTCCACGACCGTCAGCGTGTGCTCATAGACGTCCTTGTGCCGGTGGTGCTCATCCAGCTCCAGCTGAAGCGCGGGGAGCTCCGGCAAGACCAGCGCAGCGATCCCTGTGTCGACGAGCAGCGTCAGACCCCGCCGGGGCTGGGGTGCCAGCATCAGCTTGCGGATCTCGTCTCGGACCCGCTCGGCCGACACGATGGCCAGCCGGTCGGCCATGTCCCGCATCGCCAGCACCGCGTCCTCGCTGACCTCGAAGCCGAGCTGTGCCGAGAACCGAGCCGCCCGCATCATCCGCAACGGGTCGTCCCCGAACGACTCCTCCGGCGTGCTGGGTGTGCGCAGCCACCGGGCCGCCAGGTCGGCGATCCCACCGAACGGGTCGACCAGCTCCAGCCCCGGGAGCCGGACCGCCATCGCGTTGACGGTGAAGTCACGCCGTTGCAGGTCGCCGACGAGGCTGTCGCCGAAGCGGACCTCCGGTTTGCGGGAGTCGACGTCGTACGAGTCGGCTCGGTAGGTGGTGATCTCCAGCTGCCACGAGCCGACGCGCGCACCGATGGTGCCGAAGGCGCGGCCGACGTCCCACCGGGCGTCGACCCAGCCGGACAGACAGGCCTCGATCTGCTCCGGCCGGGCAGAGGTCGTGAAGTCGAGGTCCGAGCCAAGCTGACCGAGCAGCGTGTCGCGGACCGTGCCACCCACCAGTGCGATCTCGTGCCCTGCCGCGGTGAAGTCCTGCCCCACCTGGTGCAGGACCGGGATTGCGTCATGGAGCGCCTGCACGGCAGTCTGCTGCACGGCACTGAGCGGGGGCGGCGGGGTCGACACGATCCCCCACCCTATGAGGAGGGTCGCCGCCGCCGTGGGGTGACGCCTAACATTCGTGACGTGACGCCCCCGCCCCACGAGCAACCTTGATGGCAGGCTCACGTCAACGGGTCGTCGCCGTTCTCGGGCTCGTTGCCACCGCCCTGCTGCTGCCGCCGGGTCAGGTCGGCGCCGCCCAGGCGCACCCGACGCCTGACCCCTACCCACGCCTACCCGGTCAGGCCAGCTCACCGCCAGTGACGGCAACCGCGAGCCGGCCGGGCCAGCCGACGTACTCCGGCACGAGCTCGCGCTTCGACGCAGGCCGGACCAGGACCCGCCTCGAGCAGCAGACGGGGCTGACGGTCACCATCGACCGCATCAGCCCGGCGGCTCTGCGTCCGGGTGATTTTGTGCAGCTCAGCGGGGCGGTCACCAACCTCGGCGACATCAGCTGGCGCGATGCGAATGTCTACCTCGACGTCGCTGACAGTGCGACCACGACT
>JACCVA010000110.1 GCA_013698435.1 Nocardioidaceae bacterium
AGCTCCTCGTGGGACAGGTCGGCACCGGGCAGCTCGAACGACTCGGCGGCCTCGACCTCGTCCTCGTCGACCTTGCCCGAGTTCTTGTCGTGCCGGCGGGCCTTGAGCTCCTCGATGGAGTCCTCGTTGAGCTCTTCTTCCGTCTTGCGTGGTGCGTCGTAGTCGGTTGCCATCAGAGTTACTCACTCGTTCCTTCGCGTCGTCGCGTGCGAGGGGTTCAACGCGGCGACGCCGCTGTTTGTGCCCGCTCCGGCGGCGTGATTGTGCCTGATATTCGGCGAGCGCGCCACGTCATCGGCCCCACGGTCGACAAGTACCCGGTTTGCCCGCCTGAACACGTCCTCTGCAGTGGCGCAACACACATGCCGGCTCGGTTCATTCCGGCCAAGTGGACAGTGGCCACTCCCCGAACCCGGCCGACACGAGCTCGGCGTGGAACGCGGCGAACAGCTGTTCGGGGGCGCCGACGACAAGGAGCTCACTGGGCTCGTCTCCGTGCAGCCCCTCGACGCGTACGCCGGCCTCCGCGCAGACCAGCCGGCCGGCGGCGAGGTCCCACGGCTTCAGCCCGCGCTCGACATAGGCGTCGTAGCGGCCGCAGGCCAGGTAGCACAGGTCCAGTGCGGCCGAGCCCATCCGTCGCACGTCTCGCACCCTGGGCAGCAGCCGGCCCAGCTCCGCCGCCTGGTGCACCCGCACCTCCGCGCGGTAGCTGAACCCGGTGGCGGTCAGTGCCCGCGCCGGGTCCGTGCAGGTGGAAGCGCGAAGTGGTTGCCCGTCGACCCACGCACCCCGGCCGCGTACAGCGGTGAACGTCTCACCTGACATCGGTTCGTGAACCACGCCCACGACGGTGCCCGCCTCGTTAGTTGCGGCGAGCGAGACAGCGAAGTGCGCGATGTCGTACAAGAAGTTGACGGTGCCGTCGATCGGGTCGGCGAACCAGGTCAGTCCGCCTCGGCTCGGCACGTCGTCGCCCTCTTCGCCGACGAACCCGTCACCGGGGCGGGCCTCAGCCAGCCGCTGCCTGATAAGCGTCTCCGACGCGAGGTCGGCTTCGGTCACGACATCGGTAGGGCTGCTCTTGGTATCCGTCACCTCGACGCTCCCACGCCGGCGCTCGGCGACCAGGACCCCTGCCTCCCGGGCGACCCGTTCGGCGAGCTCGGCGATCTCAGCGAGTTCGCTCATGACGACGCCTCACACAGGGCGGGGCGGTCCTCGCGCAGGTTGGGACAGCAGCGCTGCGCGCAACGGTCCCACGTCGGCCCGATCGCGCCGACCGCGGACCGCCGTACCTGGTCACCTCGCTCGACCGCGGCCCGCTCCTGAAGCAGGTCGCGCACCGTCGCGACGAACGCCGGGTGCACGCCGGGCGCAGCGGCGCGCTGGAACGCCAGGCCGAGCCGCTCAGCGGTTGCCCTGGCCTCCGTGTCGAGGTCGTAGGCCACCTCCATGTGGTCCGAGACGAACCCGATCGGGATCACCACGACCGCCTCTTCACCGGCAACAGCCAGCCGCTCCAGGTGGTCGTTGACGTCGGGTTCGAGCCACGGCACCGCCGGCGGACCGGAGCGGCTGCAGTAGACGAGGTCGTGCGCGTGGTGAGACCCGGTGCGCTGGCTTACGGCCTGCGCCACGCTCTGCGCAGCGGCCCGGTGCTGGGCGACGTACGCCCCGCCGGTAGGACCGGACGACTCTGCCATCGAGCTGGGGATCGCATGCGTGACGAAGACGAGTCGGGCGCCGCCCTGCAACGGCTGCCGCAGCTGCGTGATCGCCTCACAGGTGGCGTCCACGAAGGCGGCGACAAAACCGGGATGGTTGAAGTAGTGCCGCAGCTTATCCACCCGTGGCGGGTGATCGGTCAGCGCGACCGCGTCGAAGAGGTTCTCGCGGTACTGGCGGCAGCCGGAGTACGACGCGTAGGCGCTGGTGACGAACGCGGCCGCGCGCCGGACGCCGTCCGCCTTCATCTGCGCAACCGCGTCGGCGAGGTAGGGGTCCCAGTTGCGGTTGCCCCAATAGAGCGGGGTGGTGAGGCCGTGCTCGGTGAAGTCAGCCCGGACCGCGGCGAGAAAGGCCCGGCACTGGTCGTTGATCGGGCTGCGGCCGCCGAAGCTGTCGTAGTGCCGTGCCACCTCGCGGAGCCGGTCGGCAGGTATGCCGCGACCACGGGTCACGTTCTCGAGGAAGGGGAGGACGTCCTCCGACTTCTCCGGCCCACCGAACGAGACGAGCAAGACGGCGTCGTACGGGTCGGTGGTCGGCGAGGTCGGCATGGGCCGATCTTCCCACTGTCGCCTCCCCGGCCCGGAAGCCGGGATGTCAGTGCAGGCGACGAGGGCGACGGTTCGGCAGACCGCCGGCTGCTCTTACACTCCCAGCATGTTCGAGTCGTATCGGGACGTGCTGATGCGCACCGGGGCGATGACGTTCTCCGCGGCAGGTCTGGTCGCCCGGTTGCCGATCTCGATGGTGACGCTGGGAATCGTGCTGCTGGTCGAGGACCGCTCGGGCTCGTACGGCCTCGCCGGGTCGGTGTCCGCGGCCTACATGGTGGCAACGGCGATGTCGTCACCGGTCCTGGCCCGGTTGGTCGACCGGTGGGGTCAGCGACGGGTGCTGGTGCCGTGCTTCGTGGCGTTCGCGGTGAACCTGGGATGCCTGGTGCTCGCGGTCGAGCAGGACTGGCCGGTGCCAGTGCCGCACCTGCTGGCTGCCCTGGCGGGAAGCAGCTACCCACCGATCGGCGCCTGTGTACGGTCCCGCTGGACGCACCTGCTCGGCCAGGGACCGGCCCTGCACACGGCGTTCTCCGTCGAGGCGGTCGTCGACGAGACGATCTTCATCGTCGGACCGGTGCTGGTGACCGTGCTCGCCACCCAGGTCCACCCGATGGCGGGGATCGCCAGCATCGGGCTCTGCGCACTCGTCGGCGGGTCGTGGTTCTCGTCGCTACGTCGCAGCGAGCCGCCGGTCGACCCGGCCCCTGACGCCGGCAGCCGCCGGCCGCCACTCGAACGGCGATGGCTGCTGCCGATGGTCGGTGTCTCGATCTGTCTGGGTGCGCTCTTCGGTTCGATCGAGGTGGTCACGGTGGCGTTCGCTGACGAGCAGGACCGGGCCGGGGTCACCGGGCTGCTGCTGGCGGCGTACGCCCTCGGCAGCCTGATCGCCGGTGTGGTGACCGGGCTGCTGAGCGGCGACGACGCCTCCACGCTGCGGCGGTACCGGTTCGGAGCGACGGCGATGGCGGCCGCCATGCTGCCACTGCCGTTCCTCGACGGTCTGGTGGCGTTAGGGGTGGTGCTCTTCCTCGGCGGGTTCGCGGTGAGCCCGACGCTGGTGGCGGTCGTGTCCTTGGTGGAGGCCAACGTCCCTCCCGCTCGACTCACGGAGGGGATTACCTGGGTGATGACGGGCGTCGGGCTCGGAATCGCCCCCGGGGCCGCGATCGCCGGGGCGCTGATCGACACCTACGGTGCGAGCACTTCGTACTGGGTTCCGGTCGTCAGCGGCATCCTCGCCGCCGGTCTCAGCTGGGTGAGCGGCAGACGTGCGGCCTGGCGGACGGCTGTGTTCGCACAGGTGTGAGCCCCCTGACGGGCTGGGCAGTGTTGAATGGTGCCCGACGGCGCGCTGTCTTGGTGCGGAATACGCGGCAAGACACACTGAGCGAGCCTCACTGAGGATCCAGTGCAGGAGGATGCATGCGCAAGCTCAAGCTCGTGGGGTTGAGTGCGGACGGCCGTTCGGTCGTCTTCCTCGACGACGCGGGCGCCGAGTTCAGCACCCCTGCGGACGACAGGTTGCGCGCAGCCCTGCGCGGCGACCGAGCGCGACTAGGCCAGTTGGAGATAGAGATGGACAGCGCCCTGCGACCACGTGACATCCAGGCCCGCATCCGAGCCGGCGAGTCCGCTGAGTCCGTCGCCGCGCTCGCGCAGGTGTCCGTGGACAAGATCATGCCGTTCTGTGTGCCGGTCCTCGCCGAGCGGCAGCACGTCGCCGCGCTGGCGCAGCGCTGTCATGTCCGCCGCAGGAACGTCGAAGGACCGTCTCGACGACTCTCAGACGTGGTCGCCGAGCGGCTCCGAGAGCGCGGCGTCAGCCTCGACACCGCCAGCTGGGACGCCTGGCGTCGCGACGACGGCCGGTGGGCGGTACAGGCCACCTACCAGTCAGGCGAGCGCGAGCGCACGGCGCTGTTCGTCTTCGACACGATGGGCCGGTTCTCACTGGCCGACGACGACGAGGCAAAGTGGCTGACCGGTGAGCAGCAGAGCACCCGCAAGGGACCGCAGCCCCGCCAAGCCGGCGCCCGGTCGGAGTCCGGCGCGGGGTCGCGACGACTGGCATCCGTGCCTGACTCCGACGACCTGCTCAGCCTCGACGCAGCCGACGACGAGACCAGCGATGACCTGACCGCCGTCGTCCGTGCACTGCAGGACTCGCCGGCGTCCCCCGCTGCCGACAGCACCAGCACCGAGGACGCCGTTAGCGAAGGCACCGGCGAGGTCGACACCGACGACGTAGGCACCGGCGAGGCCGCGCAGTCACCGGTGGTCGATGAGCCCGAGGCGGAGTCTCAGCCCGCTCCCTCAGCGGCCGCCGGTGACGACGAGCTCGCCGACACCCCGACGACCGAGACGGCGACCGAGCCGGCGAGAGAGCGTAAGCGCCGCGGCCGAGGGCGCGCGAGTGTGCCCACGTGGGACGAGATCATGTTCGGCAAGAGCAAGGACGAGTAGTGGGCTACTTCGTCACCGGCGGCACCGGCTTCATCGGCCGGCATGTGGTCGA
>JACCVA010000122.1 GCA_013698435.1 Nocardioidaceae bacterium
CGGGGCCGGCGGCGTCGTCTACCGAGGAATGCTCGCCGCCGGCGAGTCGACCCGCGTCGTCGGTGTCGCCCCGCTGCGCGTGATGGCCGTCGACGGCGGCGCGATTGCGCTGCGGGTAAAGGGCCGCCAGCTCGGACTGATGGGAGACGCGGGCGAGCGTGCATTCCAGCCGATCCGCGCTTCGCGCTGACCTCAGCGATGTTGGTGACGGTCGCGGTACCTGGGCCGGAGTGACGTCGCGATCTCGGGGATTCGGCGCGGTGGTCGCCGGGCGGCATACTTGGGACCACCCATGACTGCCTCGCTGCCTGCAACTGTGCCCCCGGTCGACGAGTTCGACGCCGGTGCCGCAACCACGGTTGCGCTGCTGACCCTCGGGTGTGCACGCAACGACGTGGACTCCGAGGAGCTCGCGGCCAGGCTTGACTCGGGCGGTTTCCGCCTCGTTGCGGACCCCGAGGACGCCGAGACGGTCCTCGTCAACACCTGCGGTTTCGTCGATGCCGCGAAGAAGGACTCCGTCGATGCGCTGCTCGAGGCGTCGGAGCTCAAAGGTGCCGGCACGACGCGGGCCGTCGTCGCGGTGGGCTGCCTGGCCGAGCGGTACGGCAACGAGCTGGCCGCGTCGCTTCCCGAGGCCGACGCCGTGCTCGGCTTCGACGACTACCCCGACATCGCCGACCGGCTGAGGGGAATCCTTGCGGGCGAGACCCACACGGCGCACGTGCCACGGGACCGAAGGACGTTGTTGCCCGTGACCCCGGTCGACCGGGGTTCAGCGGCGGCTCCGTCGTTGCCGGGGCACGCGCAGTCTGCCCCCGACCTGCCAGCAGGCATGGCGCCGGCGAGCGGTCCGCGGGCGATGCGTCGCCGGCTCGGAACGAGCCCGATGGCCCCGCTCAAGCTGGCGTCGGGATGCGACCGGCGCTGCTCCTTCTGTGCGATACCGAGCTTCCGCGGGTCCTTCGTCTCCCGCCGACCTACCGACGTGCTCGACGAGGCGCAGTGGCTGGCCGATGAGGGCGTGCGGGAGTTGTTCTTGGTCAGTGAGAACTCCACGTCCTATGGCAAGGATCTCGGCGACCTGCGACTCCTCGAGACACTCCTGCCCGAGCTGGCGGCCGTCGACGGCGTACGCCGGGTGCGGGTGTCGTACCTCCAGCCGGCGGAGATGCGGCCGGGGCTGGTCGAGGCGATCGCGTCGACGCCGGGTGTGGCCGACTACTTCGACCTGTCCTTCCAGCACGCGTCGGCCCCGGTACTGCGACGGATGCGCCGGTTCGGCGACCCGGAACGCTTTCTCGCTCTGCTCGAGCAGGTTCGGACCGCCAGCTCGACCGCGGGCGCGCGCAGCAACGTCATCGTCGGGTTTCCCGGCGAGACGGAGGGTGACGTTCAGACGCTCTGCGACTTCCTCAGCTCCGCCCGGCTGGACGCCGTCGGCGTCTTCGGGTACTCCGACGAGGACGGCACCGAGGCGGTCGGGCTCCCCGGTCATCACGACGACGACGAGATCCGCGCCCGCACCGAGCACGTCAGCCGGCTCGTTGAGGAGCTGACGACGCAGCGTGCCGAGGACCGGATCGGTGAGCGGCTCGACGTACTGCTCGAGTCGGTTGCCGGCGACCAAGGAGAGGGTCGGCCGGCATGCCAGGGTCCCGAGGTCGATGGCTCGACCACCGTGCGTGAGCTGCCAGGCGATGCTCGAGTCGGTGACCTGGTCAGCGCGGTCGTCGTCGCGACGTCGGGTGTCGACCTCGTTGCCTGTGCTGTGAAGCAATAGGTTGTCGGTTATGTCCGCTGGTCGTCCTGCTCCCGACACCCCCGGTGCCGGCGCGACAGCCGACCCGCCCACCAACTGGAACCTTCCCAACGCGCTGACCGCCCTGCGCATCTTGTTGGTGCCGCTGTTCGGGTGGCTGCTCCTGCACGACGGCGGCCAGGACACCGGATACCGGATCTGGGCATTCGTAGTCTTCCTCGGCGCCATCCTCACCGACAAGATCGACGGCGACATCGCACGCAAGCGCAACCTCGTCACCGAGTTCGGCAAGCTGATGGACCCGATCGCCGACAAGGCTCTCACCGGGATGGCCTTCGTCGGTCTGTCGATCGTCGGCGAGCTGTGGTGGTGGGTGACCATCCTCGTGCTGGGCCGCGAGTGGGGCATCACCTTGATGCGGTTCTGGGTGATCAAGTACGGCGTGATGCCGGCGAGTCGCGGCGGCAAGATCAAGACCACTCTGCAGTTCTTGGCGCTGTGTGGGCTGGTGCTGCCGCTGCGCCACTTCACCGGGGTGGTGGGCGACATCGCTGACGTGCTGTGGTGGGCGGCGCTCCTCGTGATGGCGGCGGCCGTCGCGTTCACGATCGTTACCGGGGTCGACTACGTCCGTGAGGCGCTGAGGCTTCGTCGAGAGGACCCCTCGGCCGCGACGAGGTCGCGGCAGTCACCCTCCGCGTCATGATGCCGGACCGGCCGCCGGTCTCGTCGTTCGACGACCACGACCCGCAGCTCCTCGCTGTCGACGTGCTGCACCGGCTGACCGGCCGCGGTGAGACGTTGGCGACGGCAGAGTCCCTGACCGGCGGACTGGTCGCCGCGGCGCTCACCAGCATCTCCGGGTCGTCCGCTGTCCTGCGAGGAGGTTTGGTGGCCTACGCCACCGACGTCAAAGCGGACGTGCTCGGGGTCGACGCAGACCTCATCGCGGTTCACACAGTGGTCTCGTCCGAGGTAGCAGGTGCGATGGCGGCCGGTGCGCTCACCCTGTTCGCCAGCACGTGGGCGGTCTCCACGACCGGGGTCGCCGGGCCTGAACGACAAGACGACCGACCCGTAGGGACGGTGTACGTCGGCGTCGCCGGCCCGGCCGGGCCCACACCCGCGGCCGTAACGGCCGAGGAGTTCACGCTGACCGGTTCGCGGGAGGCGATCAGGGCCGCAACCGTTGTCGTGGCCCTGCGCGTGCTTCTCGACCGCGTGGCGCAGGCCTAGTACCGGGGCAGGCAGGTTCGCCCTGGCGAGCGTCGTCCAGGCGTGCGATGACAAGGCGCCGATGCGAAGGCGGACCGGGCGTCTTCCGAGCTTCGGCAACGCCCCCTGCGTCATGGGCGGCGGAGCGGGCAAGGGCTGCCGGACGCGGTACTAGCAGCCAGCCGGAAGAAACGGGGCATCCGCGCTGTTGTTGCCGGGGTACGACGCGTGGGGAGCCGGTGACAGGTAACCTTGGATGAACCTAGTGCGGACGAGCGTCTCGCCTAACAGAGAAACCGAGGGGAGCAGTGACCATGATCCTGGTTCGCCGCCTTCTCGGAGACGTGCTCCGACAGCAGCGTCTGCTCCAGGGCAAGACTCTGCGTGACGTGTCCGCAGACGCCCGGGTGAGCCTCGGCTACATCTCGGAGATCGAGCGTGGACAGAAGGAGGCGTCGTCGGAGTGCCTCGCCGCCATCTGCCAGGCGCTGGAGCTGCCGCTGTCGAGGGTGATGTCGCAGGTAAGCGGTGAGCTCGCTCGCGAGGAGGCGACCGTTGCCGGCCTCACTTCGCTGCCGGTGTCGGCCAAGGTCCGCGCCGACGTCACCACCGTCGCTGCCTGACCCCGCCCAACGTCTGCGGTACGACGCCTCAGCCGGGCTCCGGCTGGCAGGC
>JACCVA010000144.1 GCA_013698435.1 Nocardioidaceae bacterium
GTCATCACCCACGCGCAGGTCGAGCAGGTGCTGATGGAGCCAGACGGAGCCGGCCTGCGCGCCACTGGCGTGCGCTACCGCGACGCGGACGGTCGTACGACGACCATCCACGCCGACCGCGAGGTCGTGGTCAGTGCCGGCGCGATCGGCTCCCCGCAGCTGCTGTTGCTGTCCGGGATCGGGCCGAGCGAGGAGCTCGCGTCCGTGGGCGTGGAGTGCGCGCTGGACAACCCGCACGTCGGCAAGCACCTCAAGGACCACCTGCACGTGCCGCTCGCGTTCCCCGCTCCGGGCGTGGCGCTGACGATGACAGAGATCGCGATCTCGCTCGGCCCGGACGCGCTGCGGGCCCCCGCCGGTCCGCTACCGGCCGACCCCGCCGATGACGACGGCCTGCCGCCCGAGCTGCTCGCGCTCAAGGCCGAGGCCGAGCGGAGGGTGACCGAGTGGGCCACCACGGGCCAGGGGCTGGCGTCCTCCTCCTTCTACGACGCCGTGGCCTTCTTCTCCACGGGGCTCGGGGACCCGCACACCCACGACGCCCAGATCGGACTGCTGGCCTGCGGCTACACGCCCGACATCTGGAAGCACCTCTTCCGGGTCGATCCGGACGCCTACTTCGACGACCCCGACGTCGCCCTGTCGGCCGATGCCGAGACCGTCGTCGTGCTCCCCAACCCGGTGCAGCCGCATTCCGAGGGCGAGGTACGCCTGGTCAGCAACGACGCGGCGGACGCGCCGCGGATCGACCTCAACTACCTCGCCGACCCGCACGACGTGACGGTGATGGTCGCGGTGATGCGGCGAGCCCTGGAGATCGTCGACCACTGGCCCGGGGCCGGCATCGGACCCCTCATGGTGCCGCCGACGTTGGCCGAGGCGCACGGTCACACCGCGGGCGACGCCCCCAGCGACGCACTGCTCGAGGACCTGGCGCGGCACTACGCCCTGACCGTCTACCACGAGACGTCGACGTGCCGGATGGGCAGCGTGGTCGACGCCGAGCTGCGCGTGATCGGCGTGGCCAGGCTCCGGGTCGCCGACGCGAGCGTCATGCCGACGGTGGTCAGCGGCAACACCAACGCCGCCACGATCATGATCGGGGAGCGCGCGGCGGAGCTGATCGCCGCGGACCACCGGATGACGTTGGCCACGACCGTCGGCTGAGCCGGATGCCCGTAGCCCGAACACCATCACCAAGCCGGCCATGAGCCGGGTGCGGCAAACGGGGGAAAGGTGCCCCAGCCGGCCAACTCTGCGGTTCCAGGGAGGAGGAAAGCCTCGGCCGGGCCGCTGCCGTCCTGCTTCAGGTCGGCGGATGCCTGTCGGGTGAGCTGCTGTCGGGGGATCGACGAGCCGACTTCGGGACGGAGGGCCGGGCCGGTGGGGGGGACCGCCGTCCAGCGTCGGCCGGGTTACGTCGGCCGGCACGCCCACGGTGCCCTTGCCGCTGATGGAGATGCTGGTCACGGGATCGTAACGGGTTGGCGGGACCTCTGCTGTCGGAGCGTTGAGAAACCAGCCCCTAGGAGTGCTGTGAGTCGCTGAGTGCTTGGCTTACCTGTGCTGCTTCTCGCGGTCGTCGTCGATACGTCCGCTTGCTCGGATACGGGGTCGCCGTGGCGAGACCTGCTAAGAGACCATCCCCACGCAGGGCCTCACGGCCTCTACAAAGTCGTCATCGGGTAGCCACGGGTTCAACCGCGACGGACCCAGATGAGGATCTGCATTTGCGAAGGAAGTCAAGCACGACGAGCACCGGGCGGCCATCACCTCGATCGGTGTGCATGAACACCTGCGACCCGATTCGGCGTCATGTCGTAGGTGACCCACTGCTGCGCCTCGGCCAGACGGTCGTATAGCTGTCGCGCGATGTGATTGTCAGCGCCGGTGATCCAGGTGACCACGCCCCACCCGCGCTCGGCCGCGACGCAGCGCAGGTGCCCGAGGAGCGCCGCGCCGGCCCCGCTCCCGCGCCGGGTCGGGTCCACGAACAGGTCGTCCAGGAAGCCGGCAGTGTCACCCTCGAGCGGCCGCGCGAACGCCCGCACGTGTGCCAGTCCGATCACCTCGCCGTCGAGCTCGGCCACGAAGCACTCGAGCTCACCCTCCGCTGTGAGCCGGCGCCACAGGTGGTCGAGGTCCGGGGCGGGCACCTCATAGAACG
>JACCVA010000146.1 GCA_013698435.1 Nocardioidaceae bacterium
GCGTCGATGACCTGCATAGGAGCGTCGTAAGGACCTGGGGCGAGGACGTCGCCGCCTCGGGCGATGCGACGCACCCACCAGGTGAACCGCCCGGTGTGGTCATGCGGGCCGATGACGTACGTCGGCCGAATCACTGCCAGTCCGGTCTTGCCGTATGCCGCCTCGGCCTGCTCCTCGCAGCGCACCTTCAGGCCGCCGTAGGCCTTCTCCGTCACCTGGTCGGTCTCGGGGTCCTCGAGCCGGGCCACCGCCGCGTCCTCATCGGCACCCGGCCCCTCGGGCTCGTCGTACACCGACATGGTGGACACGAAGACATGGTGGCCGCCGCCACCTCCGAGGGCAGCGGCCAGCGAGTCGACCTGACGCGGAAGATAGGCGCACACGTCGATGGTGGCGTCGAACTCGCGTCCGCCGAGGACGCTCAGGTCACCGTCGCGGTCGGCGTGCAGGTGCTCGGCGTCGGCGAGGTCGGGCTCGTCGGTGCGGCCACGATGCAGCAGTGTGAGGTCATGGTCGGCCGCGAGGGCCGCATCTGCCATGGCACGGCCGACGAAGCGGGTGCCACCGATGAGAAGAATGCGCATGCGCTGACTTTAGTGGGCCTCGGCGCCGGTCGCTCGCTCGCGCGGCTCGGCCCCGTTGGCGGCTCACGGAGGTGCGTGGTTTCGTGCAAGCCGCAGACAGCGCGACCGGCCGCGGCTAGGGTGACGCACGGTGGGGCGCATGTGACGGATAGTCATGAAGCGCCCTCGTGGTGCGTTTCGGTCCCGTCCGCCGCCTGGAGAGGTTGCCCCTTGTCTGTTCGATACTCGCGTGCGTTGCGGCTCGGCGTCCTCGCTGGTGCTGCGGCCGTGGTCGTCTCGACGGCGGCGCCGGCGTACGCCATCGAGAAGCCGGACTTTCAGATGCCCTTTGGGTGCGAGGACCGGTGGGAGGCGTCGTCGTGGTCCGGGCACAGCCCGAGCGCGCTGTCGGTCGACTGGAACCGGGACGCCTACGACGAGGGGCAACCCGTGCTGGCGGCTGCTTCCGGCGTGGTCACGTCGGTGGTCGACCTCGGCGACAGCAGCTACGGGCTGTACGTCGTCGTCGACCACGGTGGCGGCTGGTCGACCTTGCATGCCCATCTGCTCAGGTCGTTCGTCGCCGTCGGGCAGCTCGTGGACCAGGGTCAGGTCATCGGCCTCCTCGGCAACTCAGGTGGCTCGACGGGGGCACACCTGCACTACGAGCAGCGCTTGAACAGGACAGACCAGCAGGCCGTCTTCGACGGCTCGAGCCTTGTCTACAACAGCTGGGTGACGTCGCGGAACTGCGTCGACGTACCGATCACCGGCGACTGGAACGGCGACCGGACAAGTGACGTCGGCACCTTCGCGCACCGGGCTGCCGGTGGGATCTTCCGCCAGCGGCTTCCCGGCGGCACCATCCGCCTGACCAAGCTCGGGCTGTCCGTCGACCAGCCGGTCGTCGGCGACTGGAACGGCGACGGGCAGTCGGATCAGGGCGTCTACAACACCAAGGCGCGAACCTTCACGCTGCTGCGGGCGAGTGGCAAACGCACGACGCTCAGGTTCGGTCGCTACGGCGACCTACCGCTGGCCGGCGACTGGAACGGCGACGGACGGTCCGAGGTGGGCGTCTTCCGGCCCGCGAACCACACGTTCTACCTGCGGGCGGCGAGCGGTACGTACTCCACCCGGGTCCTGGGCTCGGTGTCGAGCCTTCCGGTCGTCGGCGACTGGGACGGTGACGGCCGCTTCGAGCCCGGTGTGTACGACCAGGCGGCGAGGACGTTCACCTTGCTGGGGGCGAACGGAGAACAGACCAAGGTGGTCTTCGGGACGGCGACGTCCCTTCCCGTCGTCGGCTACTGGGGCTACGACGCGGTCACCGACCTCGGTGTCTGGGACACCACCACCTCGACGTTCAGCAAGCGACTGACGGTCACGCGCGTCGCGACGATCCGCTTCGGCAAGCTGCGCTGACCAACCTCACTGTCCCCAGCCCGTCTCGCGCGTTTGCCATGTCAACAAGCCAGCTGGCTTGTTCACACGGCGAATCTGCCATGTGAACAGCGCAGCTGGTTTGTTCACATGGCGAACGCGCAGGGGACGTCAGCGGAAGTCGGCGCGGCAGAGATCAGGCGGACCGTCAGGCGAGCCAGGACTGCATGGCCTCGAGGCAGCGACGCAGGTGCGCCAGTGGCACGTGCTCGGCCTGCGTGTGCGCGAGCTCCGGGTTGCCCGGGCCGAAGTTCACCGCGGGTACGCCGAGCGCGCTGAAGCGTGCCACATCGGTCCAGCCGAACTTCGGGCTCGCGGTCCCCCCGACCGCTTCGAGGAAGGCGGCCGCCGCCGGTCGGTCCAGACCCGGCAGGGCACCGGGCGCCGAGTCCGCCACGGTGACCGAGAAGCCGTCGAAGACCTCCCGAAGGTGGGCCTCGGCCTCGGCCTCGCTGCGGTCCGGCGCGAACCGGTGGTTGATGCCCACCGTGCACGAGTCGGGTACGACG
>JACCVA010000163.1 GCA_013698435.1 Nocardioidaceae bacterium
CGGAAGCCTCAGGTGACGCGATCGCGCGCGAGTTCGAGCGCTATCTGAAACGCCGAGGCGGCGAAGGCTGAGGGCGACCCTGGACCGCGGCGGCCGCTTCCGCGAATCGCGGGAAAGCGCAGCGCGACACGCCGCCCGCAGCATCCACTCCCCCGCAATTCGCAAAGAGGAAGGCTAGGAGCGGTCGAGCGTCACACCGAGAGACGCCTCGACGGTGGCCGCCATCAGGTCAGCTGCGCCATCGGCGACCTCGGCACGCGTGCCACTGAGTGCGTCGTCAACCCAGGCGTCGACGGCAGCCAGCGCGGTCGGGGCGTCCAGGTCGTCGGCGAGCCCCTGACGTACCGTAGCCACGGTGACGCGCGCGTCGGGACCGCCCCGGCGTACGGCGTCGGACCAACGTGCCAGCCGCTGCTGCGCGGCCGACAGCACATCCTCGGTCCACTCCCAGTCGGTGCGGTAGTGCCGCTGCAGCAGCGCCAGCCGGATGGCGCGCGAGTCGACACCGTCGGCACGCAGCGCGGACGCCAGCACCAGGTTGCCGAGCGACTTCGACATCTTCGACCCGTCGTAGCCCACCATCCCCTGGTAGGCGTAGGACCGAGCGAAAACCGTGCCGGGTCGCGCGACCTGGCTCTCGGCTGCCGACATCTCGTGGTGCGGGAAGACGAGGTCCGATCCCCCGCCCTGGACGTCGAAGCCCACGCCGAGGTGGTGGGTCGCGATGGCGGCGCACTCGACGTGCCAGCCGGGTCGGCCGGTTCCGAGTGGGCTGTCCCAGCCGGGCTCGCCTTCGCGCTGCTGCTGCCAGACCAGGCAGTCGAGCGGGTCGCGCTTGCCGGGCCGGTCGGGGTCACCGCCACGCTCGCCGAACAGCGCAAGCATCTGCTCGCCGCTGAGGCCGGAGATGTCACCGAAGGCCGGGTCGCTGCTCACTGAGAAGTAGAGGTCGCCGTCGACGTCGTACACCGCCCCGCGCTGCTGCAGCTCCTGGATGAGTCCGACCACGAGGTCCATCGACTCCACGGCGCCGGCGAACACGTCCGGCGGGATGACCGACAGCGCCTCCATGTCCTCGCGGAACAGCTGTGTCTCCCGCCGGGCGAGCGCCTGCCAGTCCTGTCCGGTCGTCTGCGCGCGTTCGAGCAGCGGGTCGTCGATGTCGGTGACGTTCTGGACATAGCGAACCGGATGGCCGGCCTCGCGCCAGGCCCGCACCGCCAGATCGAACGCGACGAAAGTCGCGGCATGGCCGAGGTGCGTGGCGTCGTACGGGGTGATGCCGCAGACGTAGATCCGCGCCTCGTCGGCCGGCTGCGTCTTCTCGACCCGGCCGGTACGCCGGTCGTACAGGCTGAGCTCAGGAGCGTCACCGAGACGGCTCCGCACGGTCGGCGAAGCCGGCGGGGACGCCCAGGACTGCATGGTGCCAGCCTAACGGGAGGGTCGTCCCACGACTCGGCGGTCAGAAGGGCGGCCAGGGGATGACCGGCCAGCGCTCGGTGGGCAGAGGCATGGTGCCGACGGACCGCAGGATCAGCGCCCGAGCCGCCAGGGCGTCCAGCTCCCGGCGGGTCAGGTGCGGGGCCAGCTGCCGGCCGAGCTCCTCGTCGAGGGCCGCCACCAGCGCCCCGATGCGGTCACGGTCCTCGTCGCGCAGTGTCTCTCCTGCCCACCCCCACAGCACGGTGCGCAGCTTGTCCTCCTGGTGCAGGGTGACGCCGTGGTCGCACCCCCACAAGGAGGTGCGCCTGTCCGAGACCACCACATCCGCTCCGGGCGGCTCGAGCAGCACGTGACCACCCTTGCGGTCTGCGTTGTTGATCAGCGCGTCGAAGACTGCCATGTCGCGCAGACGGTCGTCGTCGGCGTGCACGAGCAGCACCGGGTCGCCGTCTCGGTCCTCTGCCTCCATGACGACCAGCCAACCGGGCTCGTCGAAGTCCGCGGCGACCACGTCGATCAGGGCTGCCTCGTCCTGAGTCTGGACCCACCGCTGGCACATCCCGACGCCGAAGCGACCGTCGCGCAGCACCGTCGGCGGGACGACGTCGAAACCGGCCGCCTTCGAGATCAGCCGGGCGGCGTACTCGCGTCCTGCCAGGTTGCCGTCGGGGAAGTCCCACAGCGGCCGCTCCCCCGCGATCGGCTTGTAGATGCAGGCGAGCTCGACTCCGTCGAGGACCGTGGTGCCGAGGAACGAGGCGTTGGAGGCGGAGCTGATCCGCCCGACCAGCTCCAGCGAGCCCTGTTCGAGGATCGTCTCCACCGCCTCGTCGTCGAGGACGGCCGGCGGCTCAGTCCGCAATGCGCCGGAAGCCGTTCGCGCGCGGACAGATGTGGCCCTCGGGGTCGAGCGGGTTGCCGCAGAAGGTGCACGGGGCACGGCCTGCGGAGACCACGCTCTGCGCCCGGCGGACGAAGGACCGCGCATAGCCGGGCTCGAGCTTGACGATCAGCACCTCTCCGGCGGTGACCTCGACCTCGAGTGTCACCTCGTCGGTCTCAACGGTGTCGTCCTCGGTCGTGACCACGACTTCCTCGTCCGACACAGGGAAGAGCTCAAGAACCACCTGTCCGGCGTCGTTGTCCCAGCTCAACTTGATGGTCCCGACCCGGAACTCCTCGACGATCGGCTGGTCGAGCGGCTCCTTGTCGCCCACCCCGGTGGGCGCGACGGCCGGGATCGCCGCGTCGCCCCCACTGCGGCGAAGCGCCTCGTCGAGCATCTCCTCGACGCGCTCGGCGAGAATTGACACCTGCTGCTTCTCCACGGCAACCGTGGTGACACGGGGACCCTCCTTCGCCTGGAGGAAGAACGCGCGCTGCCCGGGTTCGCCAACGGTGCCTACGACGAACCGGTCGGGTTGCTCGAAGTTGTGCACCACGATGGACATAGGGACGAGCCTACGACCTCGCGTTACGACCCTGCGCCGCCGCCGACGGCGGCGTCGCTGCTGGCGCGTCGACGGCGCTTTCGCTTGGGCGGGACCAGTCCGCTCACGTCGCCGTGCTCGTTGTAGCGGACGACGAACGGGCGCAACTCTGTGTACGTGATCGCCGAGATCGACGCCGGGTCGACGACGATGCGCTGGAAGTTGTCGAGGTGGGTGCCGAGCGCGTCGGCGAGGATCGACTTGATGACGTCGCCGTGGCTGACCGCGACCCAGACAGCGTCGGTGCCGTGCTCCTCGGTGACGCGACGGTCCCAGTCGCGGACGGCGTCGAGGGCGCGTGCCTGCATCTCGCGCAGCGACTCACCGCCGGGGAACGCCGCGGCGCTCGGGTGCCCCTGGACGACCTTCCACAACGGCTCCTTGGCGAGGTGCTTCAGCTCGCGCCCGGTCCAGTCGCCGTACCCGCACTCGGTGAGCCGCTCCTCGTC